>NZ_JBHVER010000017.1:0-75171 GCF_042802195.1 Kitasatospora sp. NPDC057500
GGCACCAGGGGCCTGCTCAGGCCGCCGAGACCGTCCACACCTGGTCGGCGGAGCCCGCGCAGGTGCGGACCGTGGCCGGCACGCCCGGGCCGGCGGCGGAGAGGCAGCGTTTCGCGTCCCGTGCGACGGTCACCACATAGCCGCCGGGCACCGGGAAGAACGACCAGACCTGGGTCGGGGCGGTGGCGGGGGGCACCGGGCGGTACGCCAGCTGCGTCTGGGCGCGGGTCTCCTCCAGGTTCAGGACCTTGGAGTACTCGGTGGCGCCGTTGGAGAGGGCGTATCCGCCCTCCACGTAGGGGGTCAGCTGCCAGATCCCGCCCGTGCCGCCGTCGTCCGAGGCCGTGATCACCGGGTTGCCCGGCCGGTTGAGCGAGGCCTGGTCGTACAGCACGGACCCGCCGTTGGACAGCCGGACGTACGGAGGCAGCGGGCCGCCCGGCTGGGTCGGGGGCTTGACGGGCGGGTCCGTCGGGACGGTGCCGGTCGGCGGGGGCGGTGGCGGTGCGGCGGTGTACGGGGGAGGGGCGGAGGTGTAGGTCGGCTTGGGCGCGTAGGTGTAGTCGGGGGCGGGGGGAACGGTCCGTCCGGGGCTGGAGGTGTAGGCCGGGACGCTCGGCGGCGGGGCGGCCGTGTAGGCGGGGCGGTCCGGCGTCGAGGGCTGCCCGGGCGCCGGTGAGGGGTCGGGTGGGGCGGCTGAGCCGGCGGGTGCGTCCGAAGCCGCGGGAGCGGGCGGCGCGCCCGGGGTGTTCGCGGGGGCGTTCGACGCGGCGCCGACCGCCGCTCCACCCGCCGCTCCACCGGCGCCCGCCACCCCGCCCGCCGCCACCCCGCCCGCCGCCGCCCCGCCCGCCGCCGCCCCGCCCACGGCTCCCGCCTCGGGAAGCGGCGCGTCCGGCGGCAGGGCCGGCGCGCTCGGCGAGGGGGCCCCGGAGGGGGTCGGCGCGCCGGGGGAGGGGGACGGCGCGTCCGGGTCGGGGAGCAGCCCGACGGGTGCCGTCAGCGGCAGGCCCGCCTGTCCGGAGGAGGCCGCCGTGGCGGCCCGGACGTCGGCCGGACTCCCCTCCCGGTGCAGCACGACCGCCGCGGTGGCGGTGATCGCGCAGCAGAGCGTGGCCGCGCCCGCCACCAGCAGGGCCCGGCGCCGGGTGCCGAACAGCGCTGCCCGCCACCTGGCCGCACGGCGGGGCGGAGCGGAGGCCCCGGCCCCGGCCCCGGCCTCGTCCGCGACCGCCGGACGCACCGCCGACCCGGTGGCCCGGAGCGCCGCCGGCGCGCCGGTCGACCGCACCACCGCCGCCCAGGACGGCCCGGGGGCCAGGCCCTCCGCCGGTTCGCCGGTGAGGGCCGCCAGGACGGCCGCGGCCATGCCGGCGGCGTCCGGCCAGCGCAGTGCCGGGTCCTTCGCCATGGCCCGTTCGACCAGGACCCGGACCGGGGCCGGGACCTCGGCGGGCAGCGGCGGCACCGGGTCGGTCAGGTGCTTCAGGATCAGCTCCAGCGCGGTCTCGCCCTCGAACGGCAGCCGTCCGGCGAGGCACTCGTAGAGCACCACTCCGAGCGCGTACAGGTCCGCCGAGGCGGTGACCGTGCCGGTGGAGGCCTGCTCGGGTGCCTGGTAGGCGGCGGTGCCGAGCACCATCCCGGGCACGGTGAGCCGGGGGTCGCAGCCGGGGCGGGCGATGCCGAAGTCGGTGATGACCACGTGGCCGTCGCGCACCATCAGGTTGGCGGGCTTGATGTCCCGGTGGACGATGCCGGCCTCGTGCGCGGCCTGGAGCGCGCCCAGCACCTCCAGCGCCAGGCCGAGCGCCTCGGGGACGCTCAGCGGGCCGCGCCGTTCCATCACGGTGCTCAGCGGTTCGCCGTCGATCAGCTCCATGACCAGGTAGGCGACCGGGCGGGCGGCGGGTTCCGAGGGCGCACCCCAGGAGGGGACGTCCTCGGTGGTGCGGCCGGGGCCGAAGTCGTACACGCCGACGATGCCGGGGTGCTGGAGCCGGGCCATCACCCGGGCCTCGTCGTGGAACCGTTCCGCGAAGCCCGGTTCCTCCAGCAGCGCGGGTTTCAGGACCTTGACGGCCACGCGGCGGTCGAGCACCTGGTCCTGGGCGAGCCAGACGTCGCCCATCGAACCGCCGCCGAGCCACTCGTCCAGCCGGTAGCGGTCACCGAGCGTGGTGCCACGCATGATTCTCCTCGACCTCGTTTCGTCGTCGCGACCGCCGCCGGGGCCGGGAGGGCCCTCGGTCGCACCGGCAGATCCTGCCGGTCGGAAATAAACGCAGGCTTGACGTGGGCACTGAAACCCCCGCCTCAGCGCCCGACGCTCCGTTCAACGGACTATCAGCGACACCCTATGCGCAGAAGGATGGTGACGCGACATCAGGTCGCACCGGCCCCCTCCGGACGAGGAAGGGGTGCGGGTGCGGTTGCCGCGACCGGCGCGCGTGAGCGTGTGCCTCCCCCGGGTGGACACGGAGAGTCACCAGTCGAAGACGGACGATTCGGACTTGAATCTTTACGAACGGATGTTCGATCCTGGGGGTGTGCCCGTTTTCGAATCTGTTTTCGAATCCACCCTGGAGCGGAAGCCCGAGCTCCGACCGGTGGCGTCGACCGCTGCCCCCGCCCGGGGCCTGCTGCCGGTGGTGCCCGCGCTGCGCGGGCTGCTGCCGGAGGGCGGGCTGCGGCGCGGTGCGGCGGTGTCGGTGGCGGGCGGGGACGCCGGGCTGCTATTGGCGCTGGCCGCCGGGGTGCGGGAGACCGACGGCGGCTGGGCCGCGGCGGTCGGGCTGCCGGACCTCGGGCTGGCCGCGGCCGCCGGGTACGGGCTCGACCTGCGGCGGCTGCTGGTGGCCGACGACCCCGGACCGCACTGGGCCGAGGTGGTCTCCGTCCTGGCCGGCGCCGTCGAGCTGATCATGCTGCGCCCGGACGGTCCGGTGCCGCCGAACCTGGCCGCCCGGCTGGCCGCCGTGCTGCGGCGCAGCGGCTGCGTGCTGCTGGTGGCCGGGCCTTGGCCGGGGGCCGGGCTGCGGCTGGGTGTGCGCTCCGGGCGCTGGTTCGGTCTGGGGGACGGGCACGGGCAGCTCACCGGGCGGCAGGTGGAGGTGGTGGCCGAGGGGCGCGGCTCGGCGGGGCGCGGGCGGACGGCCCGGCTCTGGCTGCCGGATGCGCAGGGCGCGGTGCGGACCGTGGAGGAGACGGTCGGCACCGGGGCGGCGGACGTGAACGTGGTGGGGGAGGACGCGGTGTCGGGGGCCGGGGCGGGCCTCGACCGTATGGCGGTGGTGTGAGATGACCGGTGGAGAGGTTGCCGGGTCCACCGGAACGGGTGGCGCGCTCACCCCCCGGGTGCTGGTGGTGTGGTGTCCGGACTGGCCGGTGGCGGCCGTCGAACGTCCGGGGGAGGCCGAGGAAGCCCCGGTGGCGGTGGTCGAGGGCGGCCGGGTGCTGGCCTGCTCGGCGGCGGCCCGGGCTGCCGGGGTGCGGCAGGGGCAGCGGCTCAAGCTGGCCCAGCGGCTCTGCCCGGCGCTGGAGCTGCGCGACCGCGACCCGGAGGCGGAGGCCCGGCGGTTCGAACCGGTGGTCGCGGCGGTGGAGGCGTTCACCCCCAGGGTGGAGGTGCTGCGCCCGGGACTGTGCGCGATCCCGGTGAAGGGGCCGGCCCGCTACTTCGGCGGGGAGGAGGCCCTGGCGGCGAAGGTCCAGGGGGCGGTCACGGCCGCCCTGGCGGCGTCGGCGACGGTCGCCGGTCCCCAGGCGAACCCCGTGGGCGCAGGTCCCCAGGCGCACCCGGCGGACGCCGGGCCGGCCGGGAGCCGCGACGGCGGGGCCGGGAGCCGCCAGGACACCGGCCTGGCCGAGGTCGTCCCGCTGCACCCCGCCGACGCCGGGCGGACCGAGGGGCGGCGGACCGCCGGAACGGACGAGCTGTTCGCCGCCGCGCCCGCCGCACGGGACGGTGCCCGGGGCGGCTTCGCCCGCCCGCCCGCCCACCCGTCGGCCCCCGCCCCCGGGACCGTGTCCGCCTCCGCGCCGCACCCGCTCGGCCGGGTCGGCGTGGCCGACGGCCTGTTCGCCGCCGTGCTCGCCGCCCGTGCCGGGGTGCTGGTACCCGCCGGGCGGACGGCGGAGTTCCTCGCGCCCTACCCGGTGGCCGCGCTCGGCGATGCCGACCTGGCCGAACTGCTGGAGCGGCTGGGCCTGCCCACGGTCGGGGCGTTCGCCGCGCTGCCCGCCGAGTCGGTGGCCGACCGCTTCGGCCCGCCCGGCACGGTGGCGCACCGGCTGGCCCGCGGTCTGCAGCCGCGCCCGCTGGTGCCGCGCGCCGAGGGGCCCGACCTCTCCGTCGAACAGCGCTTCGACCCGCCCGAGCCGCTCGCCGAACCGCTGGTGTTCGTCGCCCGCACCTTGGCCGAGCGGCTGCACCGGCGGCTCGCCGGGGCGGGGCTGACCTGCCAGCGGGTCGCCGTCGAGGTGGAGTGCGCCGACGGCCGGACGGTCGCGCGGCTCTGGCGGCACGAAGGCCGGCTCTCGGCGACGGCGCTCGCCGAACGCGTCCGCTGGCAGCTCCAGGCCTGGCAGAGCACCGGCACCTTCGACCGCGGAGGCGACCGCGGTGGCGACCTCGGCGACCCGCCCGCCCCCGAGCCGGGCGGCTTCACCGCCCTGCGCCTCGTCCCCGACGACCTCACCCCCGACCAGGGCCGCCAACTCGCCCTCTGGGGGCAGGCGGTGGCCGACGACCGGGTGGAGCGCGCGGTGGCCCGGGTGCAGGCGGTGCTCGGGCACGCCGGGCTGCGCCGGATCGAGCCGGCCGGCGGCCGGGGGCCGGACGACCAGGTGGTCCGGGTGCCGTGGGGCGAGCCGTACGACCCGGCGGCGCCGGCCGACGCGCCCTGGCCGGGCCGGGTCGGCGGCCTGCGGGACGTCTGGCCGGCCGTGGTGCACCGCGTCCCGGTGCCGGCGGCGGTGCTGGACGGGGACGGGCGGCCGGTGACGGTGGACGGCCGGGCGGGGGTGTCGGCCCGGCCGGCCACCGTGGCGGTGCGCGGGCGGGAACTGGCGGTGGACGGCTGGACCGGCCCCTGGCCCGCGGTCGAGTACTGGTGGGACCAGGCGCGCGCCCGCCGCCGGGCCCGGTTCCAGGTGACGGTGGCGGACGGGCGGGCGCTGCTGCTCACGGTGGAGGGGGGTGCCTGGTTCGTGGAGGCCGGGTACGACTGACGGCCGGGCCGTCCGCAGCCGAAGAGAACGCAGCCGAAGAGAACAAAGGGGGGCAGGAAGCACACGAGAGACCGAAGGCACCACCCCCGATGGGATTCACCAGCCATCCCCTCCTCCCCTGGAGCGAGCTGCACCGGCGGATGTCCGGCGGCGACGTCGTCCCGCTGCACCCGCACGCGCCCGGCGTCCGGACCGGATCCCCCGCCGACGCCCCCGCCGAGCCCGCCGGGGAGCAGCCTGCCGGGAAGCAGCCCGCCGGACCGGCCTGGGCCGAGCTGCACGTCCACTCCGCCTTCAGCTTCCTCGACGGCGCCAGCGACCCCGAGGCACTGGTCGCCGAGGCCGCCCGGCTGGGTGTCGAGACCCTCGCGCTCACCGACCACGACGGCCTCTACGGCGCGGTCCGGCTCGCCGAGGCGGCCCGCGGCACGGGCGTGGCCACCGTCTTCGGCGCCGAACTGACACTCCGTCAGGGCAGGGGCGATGTCGAGCACCTGCTCGTCCTGGCCCGCGACCCGGAGGGCTACCGCCGGCTCTCCGCCGTCATCGGCGCGGCCCAACTCGCGGGCGGGGCCAAGGGGAACCCGGTCTACGACTTCGCGGACCTCGCCGACGCGCACGGCGGCCACTGGGCGGTGCTCACCGGCTGCCGCCTCGGCCGCGTCCCCGCCGCCCTGGCCGCCGCCGGAAGCGGTCCGGCCGACCCCGAACACCGACTCCGCTCCCTCGCCGAGGCGTTCGGTCCGGAGAACGTCCATGTCGAGCTGATCCACCAGTGGCTCCCCGGCGACGACCTGCGCAACGACGCCCTCGCCGAGCTCGCCGCCCGGCTGCGCCTGACCACCGTCGCCTCCACCAACGCCCACCACGCGAGCCCCGCCGAGGGCCGGCTCGCCCAGAGCCTGGCCGCCCTGCACGACCGCCGCACCCTCTCCGAGGCGGCCGGCTGGACCCAGGCCGCCGGCACCGCCCATCTGCGCTCCGGCCGCGAGATGGCGGCCCGGCTGGCCCGCTTCCCCGGCGTCCGCGAGGCCACCGTCGACCTCGCCCGCGCCTGCGCCTTCGACTTCGCCGCCCTGGACCCGGAGCTGCCCGGCTACCCCGTCCCGCCCGGCCGCACCGAGATCAGCCATCTGCGCGCACTGGTCGCCGAGGGCGGCCCGGCCCGGTTCGGGCCCGGCAACGGCCCGGCCCGCCGCCAACTCGCCCGCGAGCTGGACGTCATCGAGACGCTGGACCTGGCCGGCTACTTCCTGATCGTCCACGACATCGTCGACTTCTGCCGCCGGGAGTCCATCTGGTGCCAGGGGCGCGGCTCGGCGGCCAACTCGGCGGTCTGCTACGCGCTCGGGATCACCGCCGTCGACCCGGTGCACTACAAGCTGCTCTTCGAACGCTTCCTCTCCACCGCCCGCGACGGGCCGCCGGACATCGACCTGGACATCGAGAACCGCCGCCGCGAGGAGGTCATCCAGTACGTCTACCGCCGCTACGGGCGCGAGCACGCCGCCCAGGTCGCCAATGTGATCACCTACCGGCCCCGGCTGGCCCTGCGCGACGCCGCCCGGGTGCTCGGCTACCCGCAGGGGCAGGTGGACGCGTTCAGCCGGCAGGCCGACTTCCGCTCGCCGCCCGGCGCGGACGCCGTCGTGCCCGCCGACGTGCTCGCGCTCGCCGGACAGCTCCACGGCCTGCCGCGCCACCTGGGCATCCACTCGGGCGGGATGGTGCTCACCCGGGAGCCGATCGCCGGGATCTGCCCGACCGAGTGGGCCCGGATGCGGGGACGCTCCGTACTGCAGTGGGACAAGGAGTCGGTGGCCGGCGCCGGGCTGGTCAAGATCGACCTGCTCGGCCTCGGCATGCTCGCCGCGCTGCACGACACCTGCGACCTGGTCGCCCGGCACCACGGAGAGCAGTACGACCTGGCGACCATCCCGGACGACGACCCGGGCGTGTACGCGATGCTGCGGCGGGCCGACACCGTCGGCGTCTTCCAGGTCGAGTCGCGTGCCCAGATGGCCACCCTGCCCCGGCTCAAGCCGGACCACTTCTACGACCTGGTGGTCGAGGTCGCGCTGATCCGGCCGGGCCCGATCCAGGGCGGCTCCGTCCACCCCTACCTGCGCAGGCGCGCCGGGGCGGAACCGCCCGGCTGCCCGCACCCGCTGATGGAGAACGCGCTCGGCAAGACCCTCGGGGTGCCGCTGTTCCAGGAGCAGATGATGCAACTCGCCATCGACTGCGCCGGGTTCACCCCCGCCGAGGCGGACCGGCTGCGCCAGGCGATGGGCGCCAAGCGCTCGCACGAACGGGTCGCCCGGCTGCGCGATCGGCTGCTCGCCGGCATGGCCGAGCGAGGCATCCCGGAGGAGGTGGCGCAGGACGTCTACACCAAGATCGAGGCCTTCTCCAACTACGGCTTCCCGGAGAGCCACGCGATCAGCTTCGCCTACCTGGTGTACGCCAGCGCCTGGCTCAAGTACCACTACCCGGCGGCGTTCACCTGCGCCCTGCTGGCCAACCAGCCGATGGGCTTCTACTCGCCGCTCAGCCTGATCTCGGACGCCCGCCGGCACGGGGTGCGGGTGCGCGGGGTGGACGTCAACGCCAGCGGCGCCGGGCCCACCCTGGAGCCGTACCGGGGGCCGACGCCCGCCCCGCCGCTCACCGCCGGGAAGCCGCAGCCCGCGATCCGGCTCGGCCTGGACACCGTGCGCGGCATCGGCGCCGCGCAGGCCGAGGCGATCGCGGCCGGGGGGCCGTACGCGGACCTGGAGGACTTCGCCCGCCGCACCGGGCTGCCCGCGCCGGGCCTGGAGGCGCTGGCCGCGGCGGGCGCGTTCGGCTGCTTCGGGCTCGGCCGGCGGCAGGCGCTCTGGGCGGCGGGCGCGTTCGCGGGCGTCTCGGCGGACCTCATCCCGGGCACCACGCCCGGCACCGAGGCACCGGAACTGCCCGCGATGACCCCGGTCGAGGAGACCATCGCCGACCTCTGGGCCACCGGGACGTCCGCGACCAGCCACCCGCTCCAGCACCTGCGCGCCCATCTGGAGCGCGGCGGCGCGCTCTCGGCCGCCGAACTGCCGGACGTCGCGGCGGGGACGGCGGTGGTGGTCGGCGGCCTGGTCACCCACCGGCAGCGGCCGCCGACGGCGGGCGGGGTGCTCTTCCTCAGCCTGGAGGACGAGACCGGGCTGATCAACGTGATCTGCAGCCGGCCGGTCTGGGAGTCCCAGCGCCGCACCGCCCTGGACCGGGCCGGGCTGCTGGTGCACGGGCACGTCGAGCGGGACCGGGGCGCCACCAACCTGGTCGCCACCCGGCTCACCCCGCTGCGGATCGGACTGTGACGGGTGCGGAGGCCGGTCCGTGCCATGATCGTCCCCATGGACTCGACGCCGTTGCCGCAGAGCGCAGTTCGGGGCGGGAACCGCCGGACGACGCGACCCGTCCGGGCCGGGGTGCTGCTCGCGGCCGGCGCGCTGGCGGCGGCCGGGTGCGGCAGCCTTCCGGCGACCGGCGCGGGCGGGGGAGCGCCCGGACCAGCGCGCACCATCGGTGACGCGCCCCTTCCCGTGACGCCCGCCCCCTTCACACCGACCCCCTTCACGCCCGCCCCGACGACCCCGCCCGCCCCCTTCACGCCGGCCCCGACGACCCCGTCCGCCGCCCCGGCGCCCGGCTGTTCCCCCGAGGGCCTCGCGCTGACCGTCGGCGAGGCCGCCGCCGCGATGGGCCTGCGGGTGATGCCGGTCCGGCTGACCAACTGCGGCACCCGCCCCTACACCCTCAAGGGCCACCCCGCCGTCCGCGTCCTCGACGCCGAACGCGCCCCGCTCGCCGTCACCGTCGAACGCGGCTCGGCCGGCATCGCCACCCTGGAGAACTTCGACGCCGCCCCCGCGTCCCTCACCCTCCAGCCCCAGGAGTACGCGGAGGCCCGACTGGTCTGGCGCAACACGGTGACCGCGGGGAACAAGGGCCCCGACGACGGCCGCTTCCTCGACCTCGCCCCGCTCCCCGGCCGCCCCCGGCTGACCGTCCCGGCCCACCTCGACCTCGGCACCACCGGCCGCCTCGGCGTCGCCCCCTGGACCAGGCCGACCCCCTGACACCCCTGCGCACCGGGGGAGATGGCGCCGCCGCCATAATGGCGCGATGTCCGAACAGTACCTCTCGGCGTTCGCGCTCGACGCGGGCACCCTGCTGCGCACGGTCGGCTCCGGCGACGAGGCCTTCGTCCGGTCCGTCCTCGACCGCATCGCCCCGCTCGCGGCCGCCGGTCGCCTGCTGCGGGCCACCGAACCGGCCGAAGTGGAGCCCGCCCTGCGGGAGATCGCCGCCGGTCGGCTCGACCCCGCCCGGCCCGGCGGCTACGGCTGGCTGCTGGAACTCCTCCTTCCCGACGCCGGCGAGGCGCTCGGCTCGGCGGTCCTGCCCGGGCGCGGCTGGCACGAGTTGGCGGACGCCTTCGAGGCCTGGGGGATGCCGGCCCTGGCCGGTCTCTGGGCGCGCCCCTGGCACTTCCCGTGGCCGGGTCCCGGGGCGTCGGACGCCGATCCCTGGCCCTTCCCCTCCCTCGCGGCCGCCCCCGAACTCGGCCGCGTACGCGCCGAACTGGCGGGCTTCGACCCCGGCCGGATCAACGAGGATCCCGGACTCCTGCCGGGCGGCGACGAGGACGCGGCCGAGGAGGTCGAATGGCTGGTCGGTGAGCTGCTCCCGGCCTGGGCGGCGGGCGCCCTGGAGCGGGGCGGCGGCCTGCTGCTCCTCCGTGACGGCGGGAAGTAGCGGCCGATGACCGGCGCGGCGCAGTCGTGGGGGGTGCCTGCGCCGCGCCGGGGTCCGTGGTGACCGGGCCCTCCGGCGGGCCGGTCAGAAGGCGGGCTGGTCGTTCAGCTCGACGATCCGCAGATCGCCCAGTCGGACGGTGTACCAGACGTCCTGGCTGCCGCCGCCGTCCCAGAACTCGGTGAGCCGCACCGAGGCGAAGCCGTGCTGCTCCTGCACCTGCTGGGCGGAGTAGTCCACCGGGACGTTCTGGGACCGGAACACCGGATCGGCGTCGTGCTGCTGCGCCCAGGCGTCCAGGCGGAAGTCGAGGTGCGGGGAGAGGTAGCGCTCGCGGACGGCGCGCGGGGTCTCGCCGGTCTCGCCGAGCACCGCCCCCCGGTACGCCTCGAAGAACGTGAACACCTGGTGCGCGGCCGGCGTCCCCGCCCGGACCTGCGCCGCGGCTGCCGCCCCGGTCCGCTCGGCGGGCGGCGCGAACGCGGCCTGGGCGGGGGTGGCGACGAGACCGCCCACGGCGAGCAGGGCAGCGGCCCCGGCGAGGACGGTGCGCAGCGGGTTCATTCGTTTCATGCCCGAAGTCCATCATTCGACAACGAACCCTGTATATCGCCGGAACGTGTGGTTTGCCCTGCAATCCACCGTATTTGACGCATCATCGGCTAAAGCGACGAACCCGCCTCCCGGCCTGCTCCGGGCGGTCCCGCGAAGGCCTGGGCGATCGGCAGCCAGGCCGTGGCCACCTCGCCGACGGCGGTCAGCGCGAGGTCGTCCCGGTGCCGGCGCCGGGTGACCAGCAGGCAGAAGTCCAGGGCCGGGCCGGTCACCCGGTCCGCGGCTCCGTCCGGTCCCCAGGTCCACGACCCGCCGTCCGGCGCGGTCAGTTCCACCCGCACCGGGGTCTGCGGGGCGGGCAGCCCGTGCACGGTGAACGCGAACCCCGTCGTCCGCACCCCCAGGTGCGCCACGTGCCGCAGGCGCGCCGTCGGCTCCCGGCGGACGCCGAGCGCGTCCGCCACGTCCTGGCCGTGCGCCCAGGTCTCCATCAGCCGCGCGGTGGCCATCGACGCGGCCTTCATCGGCGGGCCAAGCCAGGGCAGCCGGACGTCGGCCGGCACCGCCGCGAGCGCGGCCGCGAGCCGCTCCCGCCCGGCCCGCCAGCGGGCCAGCAGTGCGGCCGGCGGCTCGCCCGCCCCGCGCGCCGCGCCGTCCTCCACCGGGTCCGCGCCCGCCGCCGACAGCTCGCCGAAGGCCCGGCCGGACTCGGCGACGAAGGCCTCCGGATCGCGCGCGGCCAGCTCCGACCAGTTGTCCGTCCAGGCCAGGTGGGCGATCTGGTGCGCCACCGTCCACCCGGGTGCGGGCGTGTCCAGCGCCCAGTCGCCGGGGTCCAGGGCGGCGACCAGCCCGTCCAGCACCCCGCTCTCGGCCCGCAGGTCGGCCAGCAGTCCGGCCAGGACGGACGAGCCCTCGGGAGCATTCGGATCGGCCATGGATCTCCCCTTCGCAACGGTCGGAAACCTTGGAAACATCGGAAACCCCGGCGGGCCGCGATGGGCCATGGGGGTGACCCGCCGGTAACCCCGCGCCCGTACCCTACGCCGCCGCGCCCGGGCCCACCCGGAAGTCCGCACGAATCCGCACGACACGCACCCCGAACACGCTCGCGACCCCTCCCCACCACCCGGAGGCCGTGTGACAATCGCGCGATGACGACCGCCCCGACCGCGTCGACGCGCGGCGCCGAGGCCCCGGACGACCTCGCCGCCCGGGCCGCCGGGCTGGTCCGGGACGCCGTGCTCGGCGACCTCGCCCGCCGGGTGGTCGCCGACTGCGGCGCCGACGTCGGCCTGGTCGGCGTGCCCGAGCCGGGCGTGGCCGGGGGCGAGGGCATGGTGCTGCGGCACTGGGCCGGCACCCGGGCGGACCTGCTGCACGACCTCCAGGTGCCGGCGGGCACCGGCCTCGGCGGCCGGGCGCTGGCCGAACGGGCGCCCAGTTGGGCACCCGACTACCGCGCCGACACCACCATCTCGCACCACTACGACGCCGCCGTCATCGCCGAGGACCTCTACGCGATGCTCACCGTGCCGCTGCTGCACGACGGCACGGTGCACGGCGTGGTGTACGCCTCGCTGCGCGCGGTGGTCCCGTTCGGGGACGTCCGGATCGCCGCCGTGGCCAGGCTCGCGGAGGCCGCCACCCTGGCCCTCGCCGGGGCCGCCGCCTGGCGCGAGCCCCCGGCCGCGCCGCCCCCGGCCCCCACCGCCGCTGCCGGCGCCGCGCGAAGACCCCCGCACACCCCGCTCACCCGGCGCGAGCACGAGGTGCTCCGCTGGGCGGCGACCGGCCGGACCAACCCGGAGATCGCCGCCCAGCTCGGCCTCACCTGCAACACGGTGACCGGCTACCTGAAGAGCGCCATGCACAAGCTCGGTGTCCGCAACCGCACCGAACTCGCCCTCACCGCGCGCGAGTCCGGACTGCTCGGCTGAACCGGTCGACCGGAGAGGTCAGTTGACCCTGCGCTCGCGCCCCGACCAGTACGGCTCGCGGAGCCGGAACTTCTGCAGCTTCCCGGTGGTCGTGCGCGGCAGCGCGTCCCGGAACTCCACCGAGGTGGGCGACTTGTAGCCGGCCAGCCGCTGCTTGCAGTGCGCGATGAGGTCCGCCTCGCCGGTCTCCGCGCCCGGCTTCAGCACCACCAGCGCCTTGACCGTCTCGCCCCACTTGGCGTCCGGCACGCCGATCACCGCGGCCTCGGCCACCGCCGGGTGGTCGTAGAGGCAGTCCTCCACCTCGATCGAGGAGACGTTCTCCCCGCCGCTGATGATGACGTCCTTCTTCCGGTCCGAGATGGTCAGGTAGCCGTCGGTCAGGACACCGCCGTCACCGGTGTGGAACCAGCCGTCCCGGAGCGCCTCCGCGGTGGCCTCAGGCTGCTGCCAGTAGCCGTCCAGCACGACGTTGGAGCGGACCAGCACCTCGCCCTGCTCGTCCACCCGCACCTGGTTGCCGATCGCCGGGGCGCCCGCCTGCACCAGCTTCTCCGCCCGCTGCTCGGCGGGCAGTTCGTCCCACTCGGCACGGGTGCGGTTGACCGTCACCACCGGCGAGGTCTCGGTCAGGCCGTAGATCTGCATGAACTCCCAGCCGAGTTCGGACTCCATCCGCTGCACCACCGAGGTCGGCGGCGGCGCGCCGGCCACCACCATCCGCACCCGGTCCCGGCCGGGGACCGGCCCGTCCCACTCGGCCGCCGCGTCCAGCACCATCTGCACGACCGCCGGCGCGCCGCACAGGAAGGTCACCCCGTGCCGCTCGACCCGCCGCAGGATCTCGGCGCCGTCCACCTTGCGCAGCACCACGTGCCGGGCGCCCAGCCCGGTGAGCGAGAACGGCAGGCCCCAGCCGTTGGCGTGGAACATCGGCAGGGTGTGCAGGTAGACGTCCCGGTCGCTCGCCCCGAAGTGCAGGGCCATCAGCGTCGCGTTCAGCCAGACGTTGCGGTGGGTGAGCTGAACGCCCTTGGGGCGGGCGGTGGTTCCGCTGGTGTAGTTGATGGTCGCGGTGTCGTTCTCGTCGATCGCGTACCGGCGCGGAGCGTGCTCGAAGTCGTACAGCAGCGCGTCGCTGTCCGCCCCGATCACGAACTTGTGCTTGGCGACCACCCCGGCCAGCGGTTCGGCCAGTTCCGGGTCGACCAGCAGCACCGAGGCGCCGCTCTGCTCGACGATGTACGACACCTCCTCGGCCTTCAGCCGGAAGTTCACCGGCACCAGCACCCGGCCGTGCCCGCTCACGCCGAACAGCGAGGTCAGCAGCCGTGCCGAGTTGTGCGACACGATCGCGACCCGCTCGCCGGGGCCCACGCCGAGCCGGTCGAGCCCGGCGGCCTGCGCCCGTGCCAGTCGCGCGATCCGACGGTACGTCAGATCGGTCCAGGGTTCGGCCGGTTGAACCGGTTCGTCGACGATGCCGACCCGGTCGCCGTAGACCAGCTCGGCCCGGTCGAGGAAGTCCATCACGGAGAGTGGAATCTGCATGGGCCCCACTGTCCTCCGCCCGCCGCCCCCTGCACACCCCCGATCGGGGGTGTCACCCGGACGGGCCCTGTGCCCGGGAGACGGTGGCCGTCTGCGCGGCATCGATCGCGGCGGCCAGCCGGTCCCGGGCCTCGGTCTGGGCGGCGATCCGGCGTTCCAGCACCGCCAGCCGCTCCCGGGCGATCCGCAGCGCGCCGGCCGACGGCGGCCCCAGCGCGTCGCGGTCCAGGCACCCCAGGAACGGCCGGACGTCCTCCAGGGTGAACCCGGCCTCCAGCAGCGCGCGGATGTTGCGCACCCGCACCACCGCCGCCTCGTCGTACACCCGGTAGCCGTTGGGCGCGCGCCCGGAGCCGATCAGCCCGGCCTGTTCGTAGTGCCGCAGGGCCCGGGCGGTCGTCCCCGTGGCCCGCGCCAGCTCGCCGATCAGCACCCGCGCCCGCCCCCGTCCGTCAGCCGTGCCGCCCACTCGTGCCGCTCAGCCCACCACGGCGCCCCCGTCGACCGGCAACACTACTCCGGTCACGAAGGAGGCCCCGGGCGAGGCGAGCCGGGTGACCGCCCAGGCCACCTCGGAGGCGGCGCCGATCCGGCCGAGCGGGGTGCTCGCCAGCTGCCACGCCCGCACGGCCGCCCGCCGCTCGGGGGCGATCCCGGCGTGGTCGCCGATCGGCGTCCCGATCGCGCCCGGCGCCACCGCCACCACCCGGATGCCGCGCGGTGCCAGCTCCACCGCCCAGCTGCGGGTCAGCGAGTCCACCGCCGCCTTGCTCGCCGCGTAGGCGGAGTTGCTCGGCCAGCCGCGCTGTCCGACGGCGGTGCTGACGTTGACGATCACGCCCCGGCTCGCCGTGAGCGCGGGCAGCGCGGCCTGGGCGAGGAGGAGCGGCGCCGTCAGATTGGTGGCCAGCAGCGCGCCGACGCCCTCCGGGGTGTAGCCGCCGAGCGTCGCGTGCGGCGCGATGCCCGCGTTGTTGACCAGGACGTCCAGCCGCCCGAACCGCTCCAGTGCCGCCCGGACCACCAGCTCGGGACCGTCCGGCGCGGTGATGTCCGCGGGCACCGGCACGATCCGCCCCGGTGCCCGCTCCGCCGTTTCCGCCAGCGGCTGCGCCCGCCGCCCGACGGCCACCACCCGTACCCCCGCCCCCTCTTCGGCGAAGGCCCGTGCCGTCGCCCGCCCGATCCCGGTCCCCGCTCCGGTGACCACCACCACCCGGAGCCCCTGTCCCACTGTCCCGTCCATGACCGCAACCCTCCGACCCTGCCGCCAGCGGCAAGGTCAAGCCCGGCCCGGATCGGAGGCCGTAGCTCCGGTTGGTGAGCCGGCGGCGAACAGGGGGCCGGGAGGAGGCGGGCCCGGCGTTCCGCTGCTAGGAAGGGCGCCAGGAGATCCGCCCACGGGGGAGAGAAACCGATGACCGACCACCGCTCCGGCAGCCTGTACGACGCGATCGGGGGCCTCGACGCCCTGCGGCGGCTGAGCAGCACCTTCTACCGGGGCGTGCTCGCCGACCCGCTGCTCGCGCCGGTCTTCGCGCACTTCACGCCCACCCACACCGAGCACGTCGCCGTCTGGCTGGCCGAGGTGTTCGACGGCCCGGACCGCTTCACCACCGACCTCGGCGGCCACCAGGCGCTGCTCCGCGCCCACCTCGGCCTCGCCATCACCGAGCAGCAGCGGCTGCGCTGGATGGAGCTGATGGCCGAGGCGGTGCGCGAGGAACTGCCCGAGGACGAGCTGCTGCGGACCCGCGTCCTGGAGTACTTCGACTGGGGCACCAGGATCGCCGAGGACGTCTCCGCCTCCCCGGCCGGCACCGACCTCGGCGAGCCGGGGCCCACCCCGCGCTGGGGCTGGGAGGGCCTGCGGTGACGACCGGGCTCGCCGCCGCTGCTCCGAGCGCCGAGGGGCTGCTGCTGCGCCCCTTCCGGGCGGCCGACGCACCCGCCCTGATCGACGTCCACCGCGACCCGGTGCTGCGCCGCTACGTCCGCAACCGGGTGACCGGCCCGGACGACGCCGCCCGCTGGCTGGAGGCCGAGGACCGGGGCCGGCGCGAGGGCAACCGGTACTCCTTCGCCGTCCTGGAGGAGGGCGCGCTGGTCGGCCAGGTCGTGCTCAAGCGCGGCGCCCCGGGCAGCGCCGGCTCCGAGGTGGGCTACTGGACGGCCGCCGCCGCGCGCGGCCGGGGCGTGGCCCCGCGCGCGCTGGCGGCGCTCACCGCCTGGGCGGCGGAGGCCTTCGCCGCCGACGGGCTGGTCCGGCTGGACCTCTTCCACGAGGGGGACAACGCGGCGTCCTGCCGGGTCGCCGAGAAGGCCGGCTACCCGTTCGAGGCCCTCGTCCCGGCCGCCCCGCCGTGCTACCCGCTCGACGGCCACTGGCACAGCCGGCCCGCCGGGTCCGCCGGGTCGCCGGTTTAACGAGTGGACCGGGGCGGTGATCGAGGTCAGAGTGACCGCTATGGCTTCTCTTCTGCGACATGTGACGACCGACTGCGCCGACCCCTACGCCCTCGCCCGGTTCTGGGCGGAGGTGCTGGACGGTGCCCTGGGCGAGGGCGACCAGCCGGGTGACGAGGAGGTGGAGGTCAACGCGGAGGGTGCCGCGCTGCTCTTCATCGGGGTGCCCGAGGGCAAGACCGTCAAGAACCGCGTCCACCTGGACGTCCAGCCGAAGGACCGCACCCGGGACGAGGAGGTGGAGCGTCTGCTCGCCCTGGGCGCGACGCCGTTCGAGGACCACCGCACCCCGGACGGCAAGGGCTGGGTGACCCTCCTCGACATCGAGGGCAACGAGTTCTGCGTCGTGCGCAGCGCCGCCGAGCGGCTCGCCACCGAGGCTTCCTGACACCGGCCCTCAGCCGACGGCCGCCCGCCAGCTCCACGAGGTCCGGCGCGGGCGGCCGTCGAGCTCCCCGCGGCCGGTGCACCAGAGCAGCACGTCCACCGGGTCGCCGGCCGGCGCGTCGGGGAACAGCCGGGCCAGTACGGCCGAGGTGAGCCGCCGCGGGGGCCGCCACTCCAGGGCGAGCCCGAGGGTGATGTCATGGGTGTGCAGCAGGGTCTCGGTGACGCCCATCGCGGCGAAGCCGGCCGGGTCGCACGGCCCGTAGTGGTACGCCCGCAGCTCGGGCGGCGCCGCGTCCAGGGCGGTGGCCAGCAGGTGCGCACAGGCCGTCACCACGGTGAGCACCTCGGCCGGCCCGGCCTCCGGGCGCACCGTCAGGTCCAGCGGCAGATAGCGGTCGCCGGGCCGGGCGGCGAGCTGCCCGGCGTAGGCGAGCAGGTCGTGCGCGATGTGGGCGGCGGTCTCCCGGCAGCTCCATTCCAGCGGTCCGGCCGGCGCGTCCCAGCGGGCGCCGCCGTCCTCGGCCGCGGGGCCCAGCACGGCCGTCAGCTCGCCGAGCGCGGCCCGGACGTCGTCTCCGTCCAACGGATGGTCGGTCATCGGCCCACCGTCCCACCAACCCCCGCGTGTCCGCCAGGGTGCCGCCCGCCCCGGGTGCTACTGCTGGCTCCGGATTCCCACCCGGCCCCCACCCGGCCCCCGGAGAACAGGCAGGTACCCCCATGGCCAGGATCGCCGTGTTCGGCGCCAACGGCACCATCGGCAGCGCCGTCGTCGCGGAGGCCGCCACCCGCGGCCACCGGGTAACGGCGGTGGTCCGCACCCCGTCCCGCTTCGACGCCGCGCGGCACCCGGGGGAGGTGTCCGTCGAGGCCGGTGACGTGCTGGACCCGGCGGACGTGGCCAGGGCCGCCACCGGGCAGGACGTCCTGGTGAGCGCGGTCGGCGGCGGCGACGGTCCGGGCCACCTGGCGCTGATCGAACCGGCGGCCCGGGCGCTGGTCGAGGGGCTGCGCCGGCTCGGGGGCGAGGCGCCCCGGCTGGTCGCGGTCGGCGGCGCGGGCAGTCTGGAGACCGCGCCCGGAACCAGGGTCTGGGACGCCCCGGGCCTGCCGGAGGCGGTGCTGCAGATCATGCACGCCCACGGCGACGCCCTGGCGTACTACCGGACGGTCGCGGACGTGCGCTGGACGGTGCTCAGCCCGGCCGCCCACATCGGCCCGGGGGAGCGCACCGGCCGCTACCGCACCGGGCTGGAGCAGCTGCTCACCGACGCCGAGGGGGAGAGCAGGATCTCGGTGCCGGACTACGCGGTGGCGCTGGTCGACGAGATCGAACAGCCCGAGCACATCGGCGAGCGCTTCACCTGCTGCGCGCTCTGACCGGAGCGGGGGAGGCCCCGGCCGAGCCGTCAGCCGATCTGGATCGAGCGCTTCGCCAGGCCCATCCAGAACCCGTCGATCACCGTGCGCTGGCTGCCCAGCTCGTGCTCCGCCGCGCCGAGCGTGACGAACAGCGGGGCGAAGTGCTCGGTGCGCGGGTGGGCGAGCCGGCCGGCCGGAGCCTTCCGCTCGAAGTCGAGCAGCGCGTCGAGGTCCTGGTCCGCCAGGGCGCGCCGGCCCCAGTCGTCGAACTCGGCCATCACCGAGGTGACCTGCCCGTCGCGGCTGAGCGCCCGCAGGTTGTGGGTGAAGAAGCCGCTGCCGACGATCAGCACGCCCTCGTCGCGCAGCGGGGCGAGCCGGCGGCCGATCTCCAGCAGCCGCTGGGGGTCCAGGGTCGGCATGGAGACCTGGAGGACGGGGACGTCCGCCTCCGGGAACATCTCCACCAGCGGGACGTAGGCGCCGTGGTCGAGGCCGCGGTCGGGGATGTCCTGGACGGGCGTGCCGGGGGCGCGCAGCAGCTTGCGCACGCGCTCGGCGAGCTCCGGTGCGCCGGGGGCGGCGTACTGGACGCCGTAGTAGTGCTCGGGGAAGCCCCAGAAGTCGTAGACCAGCGGCACGGTGGTGACGGCGCCCAGCGCGAGCGGGGCCTCCTCCCAGTGCGCGGAGACCATCAGGATCGCCTTGGGGCGCGGCAGGTCGGCGGACCAGGCGGCCAGCTCCCCGGGCCAGACGGGGTCGTCGGCGAGCGGCGGCGCGCCGTGCGACAGGTAGAGGGCGGGCATGCGCTCGGGTGCGGCGGTGCTCATGGCGGCTCTTCTCCTCCGGCCCTCGGCTCTCGGCTGCGGTGGACCCTGGGTGGCGGACGGCGGTAGTTCAAATTTGAACAGTGACACTTAGACCGTACACCTTCGTTCGAATTTGAACAATAGGAGTACGATCACCCCATGCCCTCCACCTCGTCCGCACCCTCGGCGCCCCCCTCCGCCGCCTCCCCGCACGAGCCCCGCTGGCTCGACGAGGAGGAGCAGGCCGCCTGGCGGAGTTTCGTCACCGCGAGCAACCTTCTCAACCGCCGCCTGGAACGCCAGCTCAAGGAGGAATCGGGCCTCTCCCACACCCAGTACGAGATCCTCGTCCACCTCTCCGCCGCCCCGGGCGGCTCGCTGCGCATGACCGAGCTGGCGGACAGACTGGTCACCTCCAAGAGCGGGTTGACCTACCAGGTCACCCAGCTGGAGAAGATGGGCCTGGTCGGCCGCCGCTCCTGTCCCAGCGACGTGCGCGGCGTCTTCGCCGAACTCACCGAGCAGGGCGACGAGATGCTGCGCGAGGCGGCCCCCGGGCACGTCGCCCTGGTCCGCGAGCTGCTCATCGACGTGCTCACCCGGGAGCAGCTGGCCGTGCTCGCCGACGGCCTCGGCCAGGTCAGCGCCCGGCTGCGCCTCGACGACGCGCTCTGACTCCCCTCGGAACCCGCAGGACCCTCGAAGCCCGCAGAACCCTCGAACCCTCAGCCCTCGTCCGCCCGGGCTGCTGCCGCCTCGGCCGCCTCCGCCGCCCTGGCGAGCAGCAGTCCCCGCTCCCGGGCGTTGCGGGTGAGCCCCGCCGCCCGCTCGAACTCCGCCCGCGCCTCGGCGCCGCGCCCCAGCCGGGCCAGCAGGTCGCCCCGGACGCTGGGCAGCAGGTGGTACCCGCGCAGCGCGGGCTCCGCCGCCAGGGCGTCCACCACCTCCAGCGCCACCGTCGGCCCCTCGGCCATCGACAGCGCCACGGCCCGGTTCAGCTCCACCACCGGCGACGGCGTCAGCGCCATCAGCCGCCCGTAGAGCGCGGCGATGGTCGCCCAGTCGGTGTCCTCGTACCGCGCGGCCCGCGCGTGGCAGGCGGCGATCGCGGCCTGCACGGAGTACGGACCGGTGCCCGCCCGCCGCAGTGCGGCCAGTCCGCGCCGGATCAGCAGCCGGTCCCAGCGGGCGCGGTTCTGGTCGGCGAGCAGGACGGGTGCGCCGCCCGGCCCGGTGCGGGCGGCCGTCCGGGAGGCCTGGAACTCCAGTAGCGCCGCCAGCCCGTGCGCCTCCGGCTCGGCCGGCATCAGCGCCGCCAGCACCCGGGCCAGGCGCAGCGCTTCCTCGCAGAGCGCGGGCCGCAGCAGGTCGTCCCCGGCGGTCGCCGAGTAGCCCTCGTTGAAGACCAGGTAGACGACCTCCAGCACGGAGGAGAGCCGGGCCGCCCGCTCCTCCCCGTACGGGACCTCGAACGGTGTCCCGGCCTGCGCCAGCGTCCGCTTGGCGCGCACGATGCGCTGGGCCACCGTCGGCTCGCTGGAGAGGAAGGCCCGGGCGATCTCCGCCGTGGTCAGCCCGCCGAGCAGCCGCAGGGTGAGTGCGATCCGGGCCGGCGCCGACAGCACCGGGTGGCAGACGGTGAAGATCAGCCGCAGCAGGTCGTCGTCGATGTCGTCGGGGCCGGACGGCTCGGGCGGCGGCACGTCCTCCAGCGCCCGGCCGACCTCGGCGAGCTTGCGGGCGTACGTCTCCCGGCGGCGGACGAGGTCGATCGCGCGGTGCTTGGCGGTGGCCGTGAGCCAGGCGCCCGGACGGTCCGGGACGCCCGACTCGGGCCATTGCTCCAGGGCGGCGACCAGGGCGTCCTGCGCCAGCTCCTCGGCGATGCCGACGTCGCGCACGATGCGGGTGACGCCCGCGATGATCCGCGCGGACTCGATCCGGAACACGGTCTCGACGGTCCTGACCGTCTCCGCCGCCTCCGCGGTCCCCGTCGTTCCGGTCGTTCCCGTCGTCCGTGCGGCCCCCGCCGCTGCCGCGTTGCGCTCCGTCACGGTCACCCATCAGAGCAGCCGCCACCGACGGCGGCAAACCACCGCCCCGCCGCTCACGCCTCCGGCGGCGTGGCGGCCTCGTCGATCTGCCGCAGCTCGGCGCCGACGGTCCACTGCGGCGGGTGCGTCTCCAGGAAGCGCCGGGTCCACTCGACCGCCTCCGCCTTGTCCTTGCACTGGAGCAGCGCGTAGCCGCCCACGACCTCCTTGGTCTCGGTGAACGGGCCGTCGGTGAAGGCCACCTTGCCGCCCTCCCAGAGCAGCCGGGTGCCCTCCTTGGTGGGCAGCAGCCCGGCGGTGTCCAGCATCACCCCGGCCTTGGTGATCTCCTCGAACAGGGCCCCCATCCGCTCCTCGAACCCGGGGTCGGGCTGGAACTCGGAGGCCTGCTCCTCGTCGATGCGGATCAGCGTCATGAAGCGCGGCATGGCGGCTCACTCCTCGTCGGTGCGGGCGGGGCCTCTCCCCGCCGCTCACCCCTGCGTCGAACGGACGGCGGCCGTTTCGACAGCCGGTCCGAGAATTCTTTCGGCACTCCCCGGACCCGGCCACCGGAGCCGCGGCGGGAAGGCCGGGCCCGGGCCGTCACACGCCCCCCGGGGCCGTCACACCGTCCGGCCGTCACACCGTCCGGCCGTCACGCCATCCTGGCGGCGAGCCGCAGGACCCCCGCCCGGATCCGCTCCTCGCCCAGCTCCGGGAGCAGGGCGGCCACGTGTTCGGCCGCCAGTGCCGCCAGCAGGGCGTGCGCGTCGTGCTCGGGGTCCTCGGCGTGCCCGCCCGCGCCGAGCAGCAGCGCGACGTGCCGGTGCCAGAACCGGTAGGCGCCGATGCGGTAGCGCGAGCCCCGGCCGGCCGTCTCGGACATCCGGACCAGGTCGAGGTGTTCCAACAGGTAGTCCAGATAGGCGGCGGCGAACGCCGCCAGCCGCGCGCCGCTCGCCGCCCCGGCGCCCGGCTCGCCGGGCCCGAGCGGCGCCGGGCCGCGCAGGATCGCGTCCTGGAGCGCGCGTTCGCGGGCGTCCAGCAGGGCCGCGCCGAGCCCGGCCTTGTCGCCGAAGCGGCGGAACAGCGTGCCCTTGCCGACCCCGGCCGCAGCGGCCACCTGGTCCATCGAGACCGACTCCACCCCGTGCTCGGCGAACAGCCGCGCCGCGGCCTCCAGCACGGCGGCCCGGTTGCGGGCGGCGTCGGCGCGCTCGACGGGCGGCGGGGTGCGCAGCAGCTCCAGCGGGACGGGAGCGCCCGGCGCAGGGGAAGGCGTTGCATAAGCGGACTGCGGTCCGGTATTGTCCTGGGTCATAAGCGGACTATAGTCCGAATCAGCGCGTAGCCCAGGAGGCGCAGCATGACCGCACTCATCACCCGGGCCGAACTGGCCACCGCCATCGAGGCCGGTTCCGTCACCGTCGTCGACACCCTCGGCGGCGACTACTACGCCCAGCAGCACCTGCCCGGCGCGATCGAGCTCGTCCGGGCCGACGTCGACCGGCTCGCGCCCGAGCTGCTGCCGGACCGCGGCGCCGCCATCGTCACCTACTGCTCCAACGAGGCCTGCCCCAACAGCGGCCAGGTCGCCGACCGCCTGACCGCGCTCGGCTACACCGACGTCCGCAAGTACCGCGAGGGCATCCAGGACTGGTCCGCGGCGGGCCTGCCGGTCGAGAGCGCCTGAGCCGGGCGGCCCGCTCGCGGGGGGAGGAGCGACGAGGGAGGGGCGCAACGGGGGGAGCGCCCCTCCCGCGCCCTCGTCGCGGCCGGACCGCTACAGTCCCTGCCCCGCCCCGGCGTTCTTCACCGGCCGCAGCTCGGCCGCCGGCGGCTCCGCCTTGGCCCGCTTCACTGCCAGCGCGCGGGCCAGGTCGAACGCCGCCGCCGGGTCCTCCCGGTCGTTCCACGGTGCCGCGCCGCACCACGGCCCGATCGCCCGGAACTGCTCCAGCGCGACGTCGTAGGCCTCCACCTCGCCGGCGAAGTGCGCCAGCAGGTGCCGCAGTTGCGGCATCCGCTCGTCGTCCGGCCGGACCTGCCGCAGCTGGGCGGCGAGGTTCTCGACGCGCCACCTGGTCTTGTCCGCCGTGATCGTCCGGGCGATGCTGCCGCGGTCCTCCAGCTCGGCGAGGGCGTGAAGGTAGATCCCGCCCAGCGGGCTCCCGGGCGGGGCCGCGTCCATGGCCCGCTCGGCGAAGGCCAGCATCTGCTTGTTCGAGCCGAACCACTTCTCGCACCAGTACTGCATGGCCTGCCAGTGGCCGTCGTAGTGGTACCAGGCCCGCTTCACCAGCTCGTCCCAGGCCTCCTGGAACTGCTCCGGGCTGAACTGCGCCCCGCGCGCCGCGGTCACGACCACCACCCACGGGCCCGGGTTCGCCGGGTCCAGCAGGGCCGCCCGGCGGGCCGCCTCGATCGCGGCCGGCAGCAGCTCCCGGAACGCGTTGATCGCGTCGTCGCCGACCTCGTCCCGGTACCCGGAGCCGCGCACCTCCCAGGCGCGGTGCACCATCAGCTTCGCCTCCAGGGTGGCGGCGTCGCAGTTGCCGGGCTCCGCGGAGCGCCAGGCGCCCAGCCAGCCGTCGCCGTCGCCGGCGATCGCCGCCAGCAGCCCCAGCCGCGACCACCGCTCGTCCCAGTGGTCGCCGGCCTCGGCGACGTACTCGGCGGCCGGTCGCCAGTCCCCGGCCCAGGCCGCGTCGGCGATCGCCTGCGAGCGGCGCCGCTGCTCCAGCGGGACCGGCGGACCGGCCCGGGTCGGGTCGAGCCGCTCACGCGGGGGCATGCCGTACGCCGCCGGGTCGAAGCCCTCTTGGGCCCACTTCAGATGGCGCTTGCGGCGGACGATCCGGTAGACGATGTAGCCCACCACGAAGAGGAGGAAGATCAGCAGACGTATCACGACGGCGAATCATCCCTGCCGGGAGGCGGTGCGCGCAAAGTCGAAAACGGTTCGCCGAGCGGGGCCTTCCGTGGAAGCATCCGCTGGTATGGGGACGATTCTGCACGGCGCGCACGTCACTCTCCGCCCGGCCGCGGCCGAGGACATCCCGGCCCTGGTCGCCATCCGCCGTACCCCCGAGGTCCTCGCCCGGTGGCGCGGCGGTGACGACCTCACCGCGGCCGTCACCGGCGACCTCGCCGACTCCGGCACCGAGACCTTCGCCATCGAGGCGGCGGGCCGGGTGGTCGGCGCCGTCCAGTGGTACGCCAACGACGACGACGAGTACCGGCACGCCGGTCTGGACATCTACCTCGACCCTGCCCGGCACGGCCGGGGCTACGGAACCGACGCCGTCCGCACCCTGGCCCGCCACCTGGTCGACCACCACCGCTTCCACCGGCTGGTCATCGACCCGGCGGTCGACAACGCCCCGGCCATCCGCTGCTACGAGAAGGTCGGCTTCCGTCCCGTGGGCGTGATGCGGCAGTACGAGCGCGGGGCCGACGGCAGCTGGCACGACAACCTGCTGATGGACCTGCTCGCCGACGAACTCGCCTAAGAAGACTGATGAAGATCCTTCTCCAGCTGCCCGATTCACCCCGGATCGCCTGCTGTCAATCAGGTTGAAGCAGGGCAAGCCGGGCGCCGTTTCAGGATCTTCATCAGACTCCTGGCCGGAGGGGCGTCGGGACGGCCGCCCGGTGAGCCGGCTCAGTGTTCCGCGCGCAGCGGTTCGCCGGTGCGGTGGAGGTGGGCGAAGATCTCGCGGTAGGAGCGCAGCAGCCCGGTTTCGTGGTACGGGATGCCCTTCTCCGCGCAGAAGCGGCGGGTGATCCGGGCCGCGCGGGGGAGCGCGGGGGTGGGCATGCTGGGGAACAGGTGGTGCTCCACCTGGTAGTTGAGGCCGCCCATCAGCGTGTCGAGCACGGGGTTGCCCCGGACGTTGCGCGAGGTCAGCACCTGGCGGCGGAGGAAGTCCAGCCGCATCTCCGGCGTCACCATCAGCATGCCCTTGTGGTTCGGCGCGAAGACGAAGCCCAGGTAGACGCCGAGCAGGGCCTGGTGGACGGCGAGGAAGGCGACCGCCCGGCCGGCCGGCAGCGCGGCGAGGACGGCCCCGAAGTAGGCCGCGAAGTGCAGGACGAGCAGGGCGCCCTCCAGCCGGGGGCGCTTCAGGTACGGGCTGCGCAGTGCGCGGAAGCTGTTGTAGCTGAGGTTGAGGCCCTCCAGGAGGAGCAGCGGCACGAACAGGTACGCCAGCCGCCGGCCGATGAACCGGGGGACGCCGCGCGCCTGCCGGGCCTGCTGCTGCGACCACACCACGATGTCGGGGGCGACGTCCGGGTCCCGGCCCTCGTGGTTGGGGTTGGCGTGGTGGCGGGTGTGCTTGTTCATCCACCAGCCGTAGCTCATGCCCATCAGCAGGTTGGCGACGATCCGTCCGCCGATCTCGCTGCCGCGCCGCCCGCCGAAGACCTGGCGGTGCGCCAGATCGTGTGCGAGCAGGCCGAGTTGGCCGAAGACGACGGCCATCGCGGCGGCCAGTGCGAGCTGGAGCCGGCTGTCGCCCAGTGCGAACAGGGCGTACCAGCCGCCCGCGAACGCGGCCAGCGTGACGCCGAAGCGGACCGCGTAGTAGCCGTGGCGGCGCTCAAGCAGTCCCTCCTCGACCATCCGGCGGGTGAGCTGGGCGAAGTCGCTGCCGTCCGGGTCGCGGCGCGGTGGCGCGGCCGGGGCCGGTGCGGACGTGGGCTGTGGGCTCATGGCAGGAAGTCTGCTGGCCGGGCCGCCGCCCCGGAATCGGAGAAGCCCCCTTCCCGGTGGGGGAGTTAACCCCACCATTGGGAGGCGGGCCACCCCCAGGACCGCGGCACCCGCTCGGGTTCCGACTTGACCCGGGCGCCGTACTCCATCACTATTCCACTAATGAACTAGTGAAAGGGTGATGCAGGTGTGATCGAGTACCGCATCGAGCGGCGCAGCGGCATCTCCACCTACCAGCAGATCGTGCAGCAGACCAAGCAGGCGCTGCGGCTCGGTGTGCTCCAGCCCGGGGACAAACTGCCCACCGCGCGGGAGGTGGTCGAACAGACCGCGATCAACCCGAACACCGTGCTGAAGGCCTACCGCGAGCTGGAACGCGAGGGGCTGGTCGAGCCGCGGCCGGGCCTCGGCACCTTCGTCCGCCGCTCGCTCGCCCGACCCGAGGCGGCCGCCGACGGGCCGTTGCGGGCGGGGCTGGCGGGGTGGGTCGACGAGGCCCGCACGGCCGGGCTCGACCGTGAGGACATCGCCGCGCTGATGGCCGCCGTGCTGGACCAGCGCTTCGGGGCCGGTGCCCCGGCGGCGCCGCACACGTCAACCGGGCCGGCGGATCCGGCCGAACCGAACTAGGAAGGGTGGGGGGACCACATGACGGAAGCGACATCCGGACCGGACGCGACACCGGGGGAGGGGCTGCCGGCCGTCGAGGCCGTGGGACTGGGAAAGCGCTACCGCGGCGGCCGATGGGCGCTGCGCGACTGCCACTTCAGCGTCCCGGCCGGCCGGATCTGCGGCGTGGTCGGCGCGAACGGGGCGGGCAAGAGCACCCTGCTCACCCTGGCCGCCCGCCTGATCGGGCCGACCGAGGGCGAACTGCGGGTGTTCGGCGAGGTGTCGAGCACCCCGGAGTCCCGTGCCCGGGTCGCCTACGTCACCCAGGAGAAGCCGCTCTACCCCTCCTTCACGGTGGCGGACACCCTGCGCATCGGGCGTGAGCTCAACCCCCGGTGGGACGAGGAGGCTGCCCAACGGATCGTCGAAATGGGGGAGTTGCGGCCGGGCGCGCGGGTCGGCTCGCTCTCCGGCGGCCAGCGCACCCGGGTCGCGCTCGCGGTCGCCCTCGGCAAGTGCGCCGACCTGCTCCTGCTCGACGAGCCGATGGCCGACCTCGACCCGCTCGCCCGCCACGAGCTGATGGGCGCGCTGATGGCCGAGGCCGCCGAACGCGGCTCCACCATCCTGGTCTCCTCCCACATCCTGCCCGAACTCGACGGCGTCATCGACCACTTGCTGCTGGTCCAGGCGGGCCGGATCCGGCTGGCCGGTGACCTGGAGGAGATCCTCGACGGCCACCGGCTGCTCACCGGCGTCGCCGACGGGGCCGAACTGCCCGCCGGCACCGCCGTGGAGCGGCGGGTCCGCGGCCGCCAGGTCACCGCGCTGCTGCACACGGGGGAGCCGGTCGACGGGCCGTGGGAGTCGGCCCGGCCCAGCCTGGAGGAGTTGCTGCTGTCCTACCTCCGCACCCCGGTCCCGACACCCGCCACCGTCCCCGATCGCGAGGCCGCCGCATGAGCACCAGCACCCTGACCGGCCCGCCCGCCCCGGCGCCCGCGGACCGCGCGCCCGGAGGCCCCGTGACCGCCCGCCGCTCCCGCGGTCCGCGCGGCGTGCTCTGGCTTTCCTGGCGGCAGAGTCGCTTGTCCGTGTGGATGATGACCGTCTCCGCGATCCTCGCCGTAGTGCTTCTGATCGTCCTGCACTTCCTCATCCAGGACCGGACCGGGCTGTTGGAGCGGACCGGCTGCGACGGAGTGGACTGGACCTTGGAGTGCCGGGACCGGTACCGCCGGCTGGAGACGCTGACCTGGATCTTCGCGAACGGCCTGCAACCGGCCGTCGCCGCCGTCCCGGTGCTGCTCGGCGCGTTCCTCGGCGGTCCGCTGCTCGCCCAGGAGTACGAGCGCGGCACCCTGCGGCTGGTGCTGGCGCAGTCCGTCGGCCCGGCCCGCTGGCTGGCGGCCCGGCTCGCCGTCCCGGGCGCCGTCGTGCTGCTGCTGTCCAGCGTGCTGGCCGGGCTGACCAGCTGGGTGTGGTGGTCGGACATCCTGTACAGCCGGGCGGCCTTCGAGCCGCCGTTCCGGGGGTTCACCTACCCCGTGCTCGGCGTGGTCCCCGTCGCCTGGCCGCTGTTCGGCCTGGCGCTGGGCGTGCTGGTCGGCCAGCTGCTGCGGCGCACCGTCGCCGCCGTGCTGGCGAGCGGCGTGGCGATGGCCCTCGCCCACGCGGGGATGATCGCGCTGCGGCCGCACCTCTGGCCGGCGGTCGTCGAGGTGCAGTCCCGCCGGCCCAACCTGGGCGGCTTCTACCAGCCCACCAACGCCTGGCTGTTGGACCAGGGGGCGGTACTGGCGGACGGCACCAGGATGACGGACGCCGACTGCTCGAACGCCATCGAGGTCTGCAACGCGGCGCCGGCCTCCTGGGGGCGGTACCACCCGGTGTCGCACTTCATTCCGATCCAACTCGTCGAGGCCGGAATCCTGTTGGCGCTCACCGTCGTCATCGTGGCCGTCGTCTTCCGCCGGTTCACCCGGGCGGCCATCTGACCGGGCCGGGCCGGGCGGTCGCACGCCGTCCGATTCCGGTCTACTGCCCGCGCACCCGGCCGAGCAGACTGGGGCGGCGTCACGGCCGGAAGGCCTCCCCGTCCCGGAAGGAGCACGGCGCAGCATGACCGGAGCGACGACGGACCCCACGAAGGACAGCACGCCGGGCACCCCGCGGATCGCCGTGATCGGCGCCGGCCCCGCCGGCCTCACCCTGGCCAGGATCCTGCGGGTGCACGGCATCGCCGCCACCGTGTACGAGCGCGAGGCCGCCCGCGGCGTCCGGGGCCAGGGCGGCACCCTCGACCTGCACGCCGACACCGGCCGGCGCGCGATCCAGGAGGCGCGGCTGACCGAGGAGTTCCGGGCGAAGGCCAGGCCCGAGGGCGAGGACTTCCGGGTCGTCGACAAGCACGGCACCGCCCACGTCACCTTCGAGACCGGCCTCGCCCCGGGCACGGACGAGGAGGGCGGCGCGGACGGACGGGCCGGGAGCCCCGAGATCGACCGAGGCGACCTGCGCGACCTGCTCCTCGACTCGCTCGACCCGGCCGCCGTCCGCTGGGGCCACCGCCTGGAGCGCGCCGAACCGCTCGACGGCGGCAGGCACCGGCTGCACTTCGCCGGCGGCGCGGTCGAGACCTGCGACCTGCTCGTCGGAGCGGAGGGCGCCCACTCCCGCGTCCGCCCGCTGCTCACCGCCGCCGAGCCCCACTACACCGGCGTCAGCCTGGTCGAACTCGGCATCCCCGACGCCGACCGCACCGCCCCCGGGGCGGCGGCCGCCGTCGGCCACGGCAGCCTGTTCGCCTTCCACGACAACAAGGGCCTGGTCCTCCAGCGCAACAGCGACGGCCGGATCCGGGTCTACGCGTTCTTCCGCTGCCCCGAGGACTGGCTGACGGCGGCCGGCCTCTCCGAGCGGGAGCCGGAGCGCACCCGGGCCGCCGTGGCCCGCCACTTCGCGGACTGGGCGCCGGAGTTCCGCGCCGCCCTGGCCGCCTGCGACGACACGCTGCGCACCCAGCGGCTGGAGAAGCTGCCGGTCGGCCTGAGCTGGCCGCGCCGCCCGGGCGTGACGCTGGTCGGCGACGCGGCGCACCTGATGTCGCCGTTCGCCGGCCAGGGCGTCAACCTCGCGATGTGGGACGCCGCCGAACTCGCCCTCGCCGTGGCCCCGGTGCTGGCCGGGAGCGAGGGCCGTGCCGACCCGGACGCCCTGGACGCCGCCGTGGCCGGCTACGAGAAGGCGATGTTCGAGCGGGGCGCCTTCTGGGCCGGGATCGCCGCGTTCAACCACGACCGGATGCTCGCCCCCGACGGCCACGAGAACCTGCACCTCATGGGCGGCCCGCCGCCGGGCGGCTCGGGCGACGCCTGAGCCGCGCCCCGGTCGGTCCCCGGCCGCGGAGCCCGCGCCGCGCCCGTCAGTCCCCGGCGCAGCCGCAGGAGCGGCGGACCACCATCCGGGCCGGGAACGTCCGGGCCCCGGCGGCGGGCGCCGACCCCCCGTCGGCGCCCGCACCCAGCACCAGGTCGACGGCGGCCCGCGCCATCTCCGCCTGGGCGGTGGCCACGCTGGTCAGCGGCGGTCCGGCGATCACCGCCTCGGCGATGTCGTCGAACCCGGCCACCGCGAGGTCCTCCGGCACCCGGATGCCCAGGTCGTCGGCGGCCCGCAGCAGGCCGATCGCCTGGTCGTCGGTCGCGCAGAAGACGGCGGACGGCCGGTCGGCGCGCGCCAGCAGCGCGAGCGCCTCCCGGTGCGCCCGCACGCGGTCGAACGGCGCCGGGGTCAGCCGGCCCTCGGTGGTCAGGCCGGCCTCGGTGAGCGCGGCGGCCCAGCCGGCGGTGCGGACGGTCACCGGGTCGCTCGGGCTGAGCGCGAAGGTGCCGCCGAAGCAGTGCACCTCGGCGTGCCCGTGGCCGAGCAGGTGGCGGACGACCTCGCGGGCGCCGCCCTCGTCGTCCGCGACCACCGCGATCCCGCGCTCGGTCTCGGCGCGGTGGTGCAGCAGTACGACGGGCGTCCCGTCGGGGGCGTCCACACCGCTGACACCGGGGACGGACGGGTCCTGGGTCACCAGGATCAGGCCGTCCACCTGCATGCCGAGGAAGGCGCGGATGTAGTGGGCCTCGCGCTCGTCCGCGTAGTCGGAGTTGCCGATCAGCAGCAGCCGGCCGCGCTCGGCGGCGGCGCGCTCCACGGTGTGCGCGAGCTCGGCGAAGAAGGGCTGGCGGGCGTCCGGCACGACCATGCCGATGAGGTCGGTGCGCCGCCGGGCCATCGCCTGCGCGACCCGGTTCGGCCGGTACCCCAGTTGCTCGACGGCGGCGAGCACCCGGGCCCGCGTCGCGGCCGCCACCGGACGCGGCCCGTCGTTGATCACATAACTCACGACCGCAGTCGACGTCCCCGCCGCCCTCGCCACGTCGTCCCGCGTCACCCTTGCCATGCCCGCGAGCCTACACACCGCCACCGACGGCCCTCTCCGCCGTTTCACCGGCTGGACGGGCGGGGCGGTGGCGGTGCGATGGGGTGCCGAGGCGGAAGGGAAGGGCGGAACCGGCCGTCCGCTGCCGGCGCCGGTGCCGGTGTGCCGGCGTCAGTACGCGTGGTCGGCCGTCACGTCCGCCGACAGGCGCAGGGCGCGCTCGGCCGGTTCGCCGCGCAGCGCGAGCAGGGTCAGGGTGAGGGCGTCCAGCACCGTGAGGTGGGCGATCCGGCTCGCGGTGGTCTCCAGACCGAAGACGAGGTCCTGGCCGCCGGCGACCAGGGCGTGGGTGGCGGCGTCGACCAGCGGCGAGCGGGCGTAGCCGGTGAGGGCGATCACGGTGGCGCCGTTGTCGCGGGCGTGGCGGGCGGCGTCCACCACGGTGCGGGTGGCACCGGTGTGGCTGACGGCCAGGCACGCGGCGGTGGGCGGCAGCTGGGCGGCGGCCAGCCCGGCGGTGATGGGGTCGGCGGGGGCGTCGGCGCGCAGGCCCAGTGCGCGCAGCCGGTACGCGGCGTCCAGGACCACCGCACCGGACAGGCCCGCGCCGAGGACCAGCACGTGGTCGGCGGCGTCCAGCGCCTCGGCCGCCGCCCGCAGCCGGTCCGGGGACAGCGTGGTGGTGATCCCGTCGAGCGCCTCGCGGGCGGCGCGCACGGTGTCGGCGAGCGCCCGGGCGGCCGGGTCCCCGCTGTCGGCGGGGCCGGGCGCGGGGGCCGGGGCCTGCCGGACGGCGGCGATCTTGAGCTCCTGGTAGCCCCGGAAGCCGAGCCGCTGGCAGGCGCGGACCACCGAGGAGGGAGCCGTCCCGGCCAGTTCGGCGACATCGCTCACGCTGAGGCCGACCAGGTCGGCGCCCCGGGTGAGGACCACCTGGGCCACCCGGGCCTCGCTGCCGCGCAGGCCGCCGAGCCGGGCGCGGACGTGCGCGGCCAGCTGGGACTCCAGCGGGGAGAAATCGGAATGCTCTTCCATGGAATCAGTGTACCGTGGAACCCGATTCCGGGGCCGGTGTTCCGCCGGCCCCTCACCGCCCGCCGGAGGGGAGTCCCGCCATGCCCGCCGCCGTTCCCGCCACGGTCCCCGCGGCCGTCCTGGCCGCCGCCGTGCTGCACGCGGTCTGGAACGGGCTGGCGCACCGGATCCGGGACAAGCTGGTCGGCTTCACGCTGATCAACCTCTCGTACACCGCCTGCGCGCTGGTCCTGGTGCTGCTCAACCCGCTCCCGGCGGCCGCGGCCTGGCCGTACCTGATCACCTCGGTGGCGTTGCAGGTGACCTCCCAGCTGCTCCTCCTGCGCGCCTACCAGCTGGGGGACTTCGGGCAGATGTACCCGCTCGCGCGCGGGTCGGCGCCGCTGCTGGTGGCGGCCCTCTCGGTCACCGTGCTCGGCGACCGGCTCGGGGCCTGGGAACTGCTCGGAGTGGCCGTCATCTCCTGCGGACTGGCCGGACTGGCCTTCGCGCACGGCATCCCGGGCCGGGCCCAGCTGCCCGCGCTCGCTGCGGCCCTCGGAACCGGGGTGATGATCGCCGGGTACACCGTCGCGGACGGCGGCGGGGTGCGGCACGCGGGCACGGTCGGCGGCTACGTCGCCTGGCTGTTCCTGCTCCAGGGGCCGCTGCTGGCGCTGATCGCCTGGGCGCGCCGGGGGCGGAGCCTGCTGGCGGGGGCCGGCCCGGCGGTCCCGTTCGGGCTGCTCGGCGGGGTGCTCTCACTGGCCGCCTACGGGCTGGTGGTCTGGGCGCAGTCCCGGGGCAACCTCGCGACCATCGCCGCCCTGCGCGAGACCAGTATCGTGATCGCCGCGCTGATCGCCACCCTGGTCTTCCGCGAGCGCCTGGGACGGCTGCGGATGGCGGCGAGTGCGGCCGTGCTCGCGGGGATAGCCGTCCTGGAGCTGGCCCACCCCTGAGGCCCGGCTCCAGGACGACCGCGCCGGCTTCAGGGGACGATGACCGTCAGCGAGCTGCGGGTCACCGTGAAACCCAGTTCCTCGTACAGCCGTCGGGCCGGGTTGCCCTCGGTAACCGCCAGTCCGATCCCGGGCGCGCCCGTGCGGGCGACGTCCGCGATGGCGCGGCGCAGCAGGTCGCGACCGAGCCCGGGGTAGCCGAGCGCGGGGTCGCGGAACACGTGGGCGATCCAGGGCAGGCCGTCCCAGTCGGTCAGGACGGCTCCGGCCACCACCCGGTCGGCGTCGTTCACGACCAGGGCGCTGGACGGCAGCAGCGGTCCTATGACCTGCCCGGCGAGCAGTTCGGCGAGCCGCTGGACCGGGGCCTCCTCGCCCTCGCCCTCCTCCGGGCGGTGGTCGGGGTGGCCGGGGCCGAAGGCGGCCAGCGAGCCGGCGACCAGGTCCCCGGCCGCGCGGTCGCACGGAACGGCGCGGAACCCGTCCCGCAGCGGGGTCCGCGCCCAGGCCTCCCAGCCCCCGGCGGGCGGTGCGTCGGCGAGTTCGCGGTGCATGGTGTGGCCGTGGCGCAGCACCGCGGCCCCCTGCCGCACCAGCTCCAGGCCGAGCTCTACCGGTCCGGAGAGCACCCAGCCCGCCATCTCCGCCCGCACGTACGCGACCTGGGCGGCCACATCGGCGCGCGGGTCGACCACCTCCAGCAGATCCGCCCAGGGACGCCCCTCCCGCTCCCCGAGTCCGTACCGCACGAGCGCCACGCCGTCGGCCCCGTAGCCGTACTGCCAGTCAGGTTCCTTCTGAGCCACGCCGCTTGTCCGATCATCGCGCGTCGGCGCGCCCCCTCGGCGCGCCCTGTCCCCGGCCATGCTCGGTGAACGATCCGTTCGGATCAACCGGTTCGGCCCGGTCGGCGCGTTCCACCTCGCCACGCCCTCGCCGCCGGGCTCCGCCCACCCGCCCCGAGCGAGTCGTTGTCGGTACCGGGGCCTACCGTGTCCGGGTATGAGCGTCCCCGAGGTCATCCCGATCGCGTACGAGCCCGGCTACCGCACCGACACCATCGGCCGGTTCCGGGGCGGCCAGTTCTTCGCCTCCGTCACCTACGCCGCGCCCGGGGGGATGGCGGCGGCCCCGGAGAGCCACTGCTGCTTCGCCGTGCTGCACCGCTTCGACGAGGCGGGCCGCCACCTCGACTCCCGGATCGAAGCGGTGCCCGGCGGGCTTCCCGGGGCCGCCCGAGCCGCCGACGACCGGCTGCGGGAGTGGCTGGACGCCCTGCCGGAGCGGGAGTTCGGGGACATCGCGATCGCACCCTTCGCCGTGCACGTCGACGACTGCCTCTTCGGCCTGGTCGTCGAGCGGCACGGCGAGGACGCGGCCGAGGACGACTGGGCCGAGCTCTACCCCGACAACCTCGGCTTCCACGCCCCGTGGGACGGCGAGTACGACACCTGAGCCCGCCCGCCGCCCCGGGCCGTCGCCCCCCGGGCCCCTCAGTCCGCGATCACGGCCGCCCGGACGCAGAGGACGTCCGGAAGGTGGGAGACCAGCAACGCCCAGTGCTCGCCCTCGTCGTGGCTCGCGTAGACGTCGCCGGTCCGGTTGCCGAAGTAGATGCCGGCTGGCTCGACGTCGTCGGTGCGCAGCGCGTCGCGCAGCACGATGCCGTAGTGGTCCTCGCCCGGCAGGCCCTCGGCCAGCGCCTGCCAGCTGTCACCGGCGTCGTTCGTGCGGAACACCCGGCAGCGCCGGCCGGGCGGAATCCGGTCGTCGGCCCCGCCGAGCGGGAACACGTACGCGGTGTCGGCGCGCCGGGGGTGGGCGGCGATCGCGAAGCCGAAGTCGGCGGGCAGCCCGTCGGCGATCGAACGCCAGCTCGCGCCGGCGTCGTCGCTGCGGTACACGCCACCGTGGTTCTGCAGGTAGAGCCGGTCCGGGTTGACGGCGTCCCGGGCGATCTTGTGCACGCACTGGCCGAACTCGGGGTACTGGCTCTCCTCCGGGAAGAACTCGGCCCGCAGACCGCTGTTGGAGGGTTCCCAGCTGCCGCCGCCGTCCTTGCTGCGGTAGACGCCGCCGCTGGAGACGGCGATCAGCAGCCGCTCCGGGTCGCGCGGGTCGGGGAGGACCGTGTGCAGGCCCTGGCCGCCGTAGCCGGCGCCCCACTCGCCGCGCTGCGGGTGGTTCCAGAGCGGCTCGACCAGGGTGAAGCTCTCGCCGCCGTCCTCGGAGCGGAACAGCGCGGCCGGTTCGGTGCCCGCGTACACGACGCCGGGGGCCTCGGGGCCGGCCGGCTGGAGCTGCCAGACCCGGGTGAGCGAGGCGCCGGTGTGCTCGGGGAAGCGGATCGCCGGGGTGGTCGGCTCGACCCAGGTGGCGCCGAGGTCGTCCGAGTGCCAGACCGACGGCCCCCAGTGGCTGCTGTCGGCGCCCACCAGCAGCCGGACGCCGCCGTCGTGCCGGGGCCCGCCGTCCGCGTGGTCCCTGCGGTCGATCGCGACGGAGTAGATCGCGTTCATCCGGAAGTGCGGCCCGCTGAACTCCCAGTTCAACCGGTCGCGGCTGCGTCCGAGGAAGAGGCCCTTCTCGGTTCCGACGGCCAACAGCACTTCGCTCATTGCACACACCACCTGCTCGGCGAAAACGGCCCCGCCCGGACACCCCTCCTCGGGCCAGTGTCCCGCCGACGGACCCCCGCCACATCTCGCCGCGCCGGGCACCGGGCGGCCCGTCGGAAACCGGTGGGCGGCCCGTCGGCACGGGCGGCGGTCAGCCCCGGCAGCCCTCCAGCAGCCGCAGCCACACCTCGCTGATCGTCGGGTAGGCGGGCACCGCGTGCCAGAGCCGGTCGATCGGCACCTCGCCGACCACCGCGACGGTCGCCGAGTGCAGGAGTTCGGAGACGCCGGGCCCGACGAACGACGCGCCGACCAGCACCTCCCGGTCCAGGTCGAAGACCACCCGGGCCCGGCCCTTGTAGTCGTCGCCGTAGAGCGAGGCGCCGGCCACCGCGCCGAGGTCGTGGTCGACGGCCTTGACCCGCAGGCCGGCCCGCTCGGCGGCGTCCAGGGTCAGGCCGACGGCGGCGACCTCCGGGTGCGTGAACACGACCTGGGGCGCGCCCGCGCTGTCGGCGGACGCGGCGTGCGCGCCCCAGCGCGCGCTGTCCAGCGGGCGCCCCTTGGCGCGCGCGACGATGGCCGCGCCGGTGATCCGTGCCTGGTACTTGCCCTGGTGGGTGAGCAGCGCCCGGTGGTTGACGTCCCCGGCCGCGTACAGCCAGTCGCCCTCGACCCCGAGCACGGTGCAGCTGTCGTCCACGTCGAGCCAGCCGCCGGGGTGCAGACCGACCTGCTCCAGGCCGACGTCCGCGGTGCGCGGGGCGCGCCCGGTCGCGTACAGCACCTCGTCGACGGTCAGCCGCTCACCGTCGCCCAGCACCAGCGTGACGTCGGAGGGCCCGCCGTCCGCGCCCGCCGCCGCGCCCGCCGCCGTGTCCGGCGCCCCGCCCGCCGCCCGCCGCTCCAGCGAGGCGACCTCGGTCCCGAACCGGACGTCCACCCCCGCCGCCCGCAGGCCGTCCGCGACCAGCTCACCGGCGAACGGCTCCATCCGGGGCAGCAGCCCGCCGCCGCGCACCAGCAGCACCACCTGCGAGCCGAGCGCCCGCCAGGCGGTGGCCAGCTCCACCCCGACCACGCCGCCGCCGACCACCGCCAGCCGGCGGGGGACGGCGGGCGAGCCGGTCGCCTCCCGGTTGGTCCACGGCCGTGCCTCGGCCAGTCCGGGGACGCCCTGCGGCAGCACCGGCCGGCTGCCGGTGCAGATCGCCACCGCGTGCCGGGCCACCAGCAGCCGCTCGCGGCCGTCCTCCGACTCGACCGTCACCTGCCGCTCGCCGGCCAGCCGGCCGTGGCCGCGGACCAGCTCGATGCCGGTGTCGCGCAGCCACTGCACCTGGCCGTCGTCCTTCCAGTGCGAGGTGAAGGAGTCGCGCCGGGCGAGCACCGCGGCCGGGTCCAGGGCGCCGTCGCCGACCGCCTCCCGGGAGCCGGCCACCGCGCGGGCGTCGGCCAGCGCGGCCACCGGGCGCAGCAGCGCCTTGCTCGGCATGCAGGCCCAGTACGAGCACTCGCCGCCGACCAGCTCGCTCTCCACGATCACGGTGCGCAGGCCGGCGGCGGCCGTCCGGTCGGCCACGTTCTCGCCGGTCGGTCCGGCGCCGACCACGATGACGTCGTACTCCTCGGGGGCGGTGGACTGGGGCGTGGTCATCCGTCTTCCTCCGTGCTCTCGCGGGTGTGCCGTGGTGCCGTGCCCATCCTGCGCCGCCCCGCCCGCCGGGCGCAGCCGAACACGCGGGCGAAGCGCCGGTCCGCGCGACCGCCCCGGCGCCCCGCTCCCGCGGTCCCGCTACTCGACGGCCGCCAACTCGGCCAGCACCGCCGCCGTTTCGGCCGGCCGGGAGAACATCGGCCAGTGCCCCGTCGGCACCTCGCGCAGCTCCCACTCCGGCCCGCCGAGCGCGGCGAAGTACGGATGCCCGGCGGCGATCATCTCCCTCACCTGCGCCAGCGGGATCGAGCAGGAGACCAGGCCCTTCGGCAGCTTCGCCGCCCCGCCGGCCAGCCGCACCGGCTCGGAGAGGGTACGGCCCGGCTGGTCGGTCGCCCTCTCCCGGAACCGGGCCAGGCCCGCCTCGTCGATCCCCGCCACGTCGGCGCCGCCCGAGGCCAGCACCTCCCAGGACGGCAGCGGCAGCCGCCAGCCGTCGACCAGCGAGTCCTCCAGCGCGGCGCGGTAGGCGGGGTCCCACAGGTCGCCGATCGCGACGCCGTCGGCCATCGGACCGGAGTCCACCCAGACCACCCGGCGGATCCGCTCCGGCACCCGGTCGGCCGCGCCGCTCACGGCGACGGTGGCGCCGCTGTGCGCGACCAGGACCACGTCCCGGAGGTCCTCGCGGACCAGCAGGTCGGTCAGATCGTCGATGTGGGCCTGTGAGCCGGTCTCCGGCGAGGCCTCGCCGGCGCGTTCGGCCAGCCCGGGCAGGGTCACCGCGTGCACGATGTGGCCCGCGGCGCGCAGCGGTTCGGCCACCGCGTCCCAGGCCCAGCCGCCGAGCCAGAAACCGGGAACGAGTACGAAGGTGCTCATGAGGACGGTCCTCTCCTGGAGTGTCGTGTCCTGGGGTGCTGGGCACGTCGCCCGGCCGCCCCGTCGTCGATTCCGACCCTAGAATCGCATGAGGACAGAACCCGTCCGGATTAACCGGCTTGTCGACCGAGGAGCGCAGACCCGTGGAGCACCCGGTCAGCCGCACCCTCGCGCTGCTCGAACTCCTCCAGGCCCGGCCCGGCCTCACCGGCGCGGAACTCGCCGCCCGGCTGGAGGTCGACGTCCGCACCGTGCGCAGGTACGCCGCCCGGCTCGCCGACCTCGGCATCCCCGTCCGCGCCGAGCGGGGCCGGTACGGCGGCTACCGCCTGATGCCGGGCTACCGGCTGCCGCCGCTGATGCTCACCGGCGACGAGGCCGCCTCCGTGGTGCTCGGCCTGCTGGCCGGCCGGCGGTCCGGGATGTCGGTGGGGGAGCAGGCCGGGGAGTCGGCGCTCGCCAAGATCCAGCGGGTGCTGCCGCCGCAGCTGCGCGAGCGGGTCGCGGCCGTCGAACAGACCCTCGGACTGACCGCAGCGCCCGCCGCCGGGCCCAGCCCGGCCGCGTCCGCGCTGTTCACGCTCGCCGAGGCGGCCCGCCGGCGGCGCCGCGTCCGGCTCGACTACCGGGACCGCAGCGGCACGCCCAGCGAGCGCGCGTTCGACCCGTACGGGCTGGTCTTCCACTCGGGCCGCTGGTACACCACGGGGCTGGACCACCGCAGTGGCGAGCAGCGGACCTTCCGGCTGGACCGGATCCACGCGGCCGAGCTGAGCGAGGAGGGGTTCGAACCGCCCGCCGGCGTCGACCCGGTGCAGCGGGTGCTGGAGTCGCTCGCCTCGGTGCCGTGGACGCACGAGGTCGAGGTGGTCCTCACGACCACCCTCGACGAGGCCCGCCACCGCATCCCGCCCGTCGCGGGCACGGTCACCGGGAGCGGCGACGGGCGCGTGCTGTTCCGCGCGCGGGCCGAACGGCTCGACGGCATGGCCGTGATGCTGGCCGGCCTCGGCGTGCCCTTCACCGTCCGCCGCCCCGCCGCCCTGCGGGACGAAGTACGCGCCCTCGCCGCCCGCCTCACCGCCTGGAGCGAGGCGGACGAGGACTGAACGCGGACGGCGCCCCCGAACGCACGGCGGCGAGCCCCCGGGCGGGTGCACCACCCCGGGGGCTCGCCATGACGAACGGGCCGGGCCTCAGGCCTTCGGGCCGCCGTCCTGCTCCGCCGCCACCTTCCGCTTCACCTCGTCCATGTCCAGCTTGCGGGCCTGGCCGATCAGGTCCTCGAACACCGGCTCGGGCAGTGCACCGGCCTGGGAGAAGACCAGCACGCCCTCGCGGATGATCGCCAGCGTGGGGATCGACTGGATCCCGAAGGCCGCCGCCAGTTCCTGCTGCGCCTCGGTGTCCACCTTGGCGAAGACCAGGTCGGAGTGACGCTCGGCGGCCTTCTCGAACACCGGCGCGAACTGGCGGCACGGGCCGCACCAGCTCGCCCAGAAGTCGATGAAGACGAAATCCTTGCCGTCCGGGCCGGGGACGATCTCGTCGAAGTTCTCCTTGGTCAGCTCGACCGTGCTGCTCATCTCGCGGTTCCTGCCCTTCCGGTGGTGGGGGTCAAGGCCATGTGCCCCCGACAACGGCTACCGCCCACGCCCTATTCCGCACCCCTACCGGCTCCCCGCAGCGGCCGTCCGGAGCGGGAAGTCGCCCCGCCCGACTTCCCGTGGCTCCACCCGCCACGAGTCCGGCCACCCCCACGCGCCCCGGACTCCGGCGAGCACAGGGCCTGCGCCACCCGACCCGCCGCGCACCCACACCCGCGGGCCCGGCCCCGGCCGGCCCCCAGCGCGCGGACTCCGCTCTCCGCCCGCACACCACCCGCTCCCGACGGGCCTCCGCCCCGCAGCCCGGACTTCGCATCCGGGGTTGGTGGGCGGGGGCCTGCTGTGTCCTGGCTTCGGTGTGTTTCCGGGCGCTGAGTTCGTCGGCCGTGGCTGTGGGGGAGGTCTTGGGCAGGTGGTTTCGCCCGCTGCCTGTGCCGGTCCTCCTTCGGTGCCGGAGCAGGAAGTCGGCGGGTCCGACTTTCCACTCCGCCTTCGCCCTCGGACCCCGCCGACGATGCGCAGCCGCCGTTAGCGGGTCCACTCCAGGTGGCCTGCCCGCAGGCTTCGCCGGTACCTCGCACCGCCGGAGCCCGGTGGTATCGCGTGCACGGAGGAGCCTGGTTGGCCTCCCTGATGCTATGTACCCCTCGCCGCATGGGCGTTGGGCCACGCTCCTGCCCGCAGCCTCCCGGGGCGTGTGGCTTCTCCTTAGCCTGCATCAACTGGCCTTGGCACGCGGCCCGCTGCGGCCATGCCCGCGCGGAGCCCCTGGGCAGGTGGCTCAGCAATTTGCCTGTGCTTCGGTGCCGGAGCAGGAAGTCGGCGGGTCCGACTTTCCACTCCACCTTCGCCCTCGGACCCCGCCGATGCGCAGCCGCCGGTAGCGGGCCCACTCCAGGTGGCCTGCCCGCAGGCTCCGCCGGTGCCTCGCACCGCCGGAGCCCGGTGGTATCGCGTGTGCACGGAGGACCCTGGTTGGCCCCCCGTGCCGCGCGCCCCTCGCCGTACGGGTGTTGGGGCACGCTCCTGCCCGCAGCCCCTGGGTGTGTGCTTTCTCCCCAGCCTGCATCACCCGGCCCGCCGTGCGGCCATGTGTGCGCTCCGGGGCTGGTGGGCGGGCTGCTTGCCGTCCGGGTGTTCCGCCGGTCCTCGCCTGCGCGGGAATCCGTGGGGCGGGTGGTTCCGTGCTTCGCCTGTGGCCGTCGGAGGCACTGCCGCCGGTCGACCCTTCGGTGCCGGAGCAGGAAGTCGGCCGGTCCGACTTTCCACTCCAACCGCTCCGCTAGTGCGTCGTGAGGGTGGCCAGGTGGGTGAGGGTCCGGGCGCAGCGGTGGGCGAAGTGGTGTTGGGCGAGGGGGAGGAGGGGGCCGGCGAGGTGGGCGTACCAGCGGTGGGGGCGGCTGAACGCGTTGACGGTGAACCAGACCGCGCCGTCCGCCGCCATCTCCACCATGAACGTCTCCTCGCCCACCGCGAGGTGGCCCCGGCGCGTGCCGTAGGTGAAGCCGTGGCGGTCGCCGTCCCCGCTGTCGGCGGTGCTCCAGACCACCCGGCACGGGGCGCCGGCCCGCAGCGGGCCGATGCCGACGGCGCAGTGGACGGCGACGCCCGCCGCCGCCCGGTCCGCCTCGGCGGTGACGCGGACCCCGGCCGCCCGGTGCATCCGCCACCCCAGGACGGCGGCCCCGGCCGCGTCCAGGGCGGCGCGGCCGTGGCCGACGAGGGCGCGGTGGCGGAGGTGGTTGTAGCCGGCGGGCAGCGGGGCGTGGAGGTCGGTGCTGGCGCCGACCTCGGGGTAGTTGAGGTCGTTCATCGGGTGCGCTCCTGCGGAGTCGGGGTGAGTCGGCGCCAGGCGAGGAGCGAGCACAGCGCGAAGCCGAGCGCGTTGCCGACGCCGTGGGTGGCGGCCATCCAGCCGAGGGTGGGGTGGGGGAGCCCGGTGGCCTCGCCGAGTGCCCACCAGAGGGCGAGCAGCATGGTGACGGCGAGCACGGCCGCCGAGACGCCGAGCAGTACGGGTGTGCCGCGGACCCGCAGGTCGCGCCAGGTCAGCAGGCCGACCAGCCACATGCCCGTGGTGAGGACGGCGGCCCCGGCGAGTTCCGCCCAGTCGCCGACGAAGTAGCCGCCCAGTACCAGCAGGGTCCCGGCGGGCACGCTGAGCGCGGCCCACCGCGCGGCCGGGCGGTCCGGTACGGCGCGGCACACCAGTCCGGCGACCAGGGCGGCGGTGAACCCGGCGTAGTGGAAGTGGGGGACGGTCAGGGCGAGGACGTCGAGGTCGAATCCGAGCAGCCGGTGCCCGGAGCGCTCCGCGACCAGCGCGACCCCGGCCACCGACGGTGCCGCGAGCGCGGTGAGCACGGTGATCTCGGGCGGAGCGAGCGAGCGGGTGCGGGCGAGTCGGAGCGGGGCGTGGGCGGCGAGGGCGAGCGTGCCGAGTGCGTAGAGCGTGGCGCTGCCGGTGGCGAGCGCGCCGCGCGGCAGCCAGAGCGAGAGCGCGCCGGGGACGGCGGCGAGCGGCCAGAGGCGGCGCAGCCGGGCGAGGCGGGGTTCGTCGATCAGGGCGAGGCCGAGCGGGATCACCGCGCCCATGCCTAGCAGGACCAGCAGGCTGACCAGCTCCGTGGTGCCTCGTCCCATGGCGGCCCACTCTCTTGAACGCGTTCAAATGATTCTCGCGCGCCGACTCTACGCACTGTCTTGAACGCGTTCAAGTCCCCTGCCCTGGTGTTCACCGGGGGTGCGGCGCACCCTGGAGGAGTAACCCGGACCAGAAGCGACCGCCGGAGGTGATCCGCCATGCAGACTCTTGTCGGTTGGCACATCGAGATGGAGTTCCGGGAGGAGGGGCCGCACACGGCCGCCGTCGCCCTCTTGAGACTGGGGGACGGTGCGGAGCTGCGCGCGCGTGGTGCCGCCAGCCGTCACCCCTCCGACCCGGAGCAGCTGAGGGTCGGCGAGGAGATCGCGGCCGCGCGGGCGCTCAACGACCTCGCCTCGCAGCTGCTCACCAAGGCCCACGGTGAGATCCAGGAGGTCAGCCCGGTCCCGACCCACCCGCTGTCGTGACGCCATCGGACGGCACCGCCGGCCCGACCGCCCACCGGTCCCGCATCCCGCTGATCTGCCCGCGCTGCGGGCGGGAGCAGCGGGTGGTGCCGGGCGGTCCGGGCCGCGCGGTGAAGGTGGTGCACGCCGGCACCGGCCGCGAGGCCTGCGAGCCGGGGGACCTGGCCCGCGCACCGGATGACGGCACGGCCTGACCCCCGGTACGGTCCGCCCCACGGCACGGCCCGCCCCTGGCGCAGCCCGACCCCCCGGTACGGCCGGCACCCGCCTCAGTTCGGGCAGTACGTGGTCGGCACCTGCCACTCGGGCCCGATCAGCCACTGCTCCAGCTCGTTGAGCGTGATCCGGATCCCGACGGTCCCGGCCAGCCCGAGGCGCATCCGGCTGCGGGCCAGGGCCAGGAAGGCCGCGAGACCGTACTTGTTGATCAGTGACGTGCGGTACCGGGCGGTGGCGTCCTCGTCGCAGACGGCGGCGCGGGCCGGGAGCTGGCGCCCCGTCGGGCGCCCGTGCGCGTCGCACGGGCCGACCAGGACCTTGGGGTGGCGGCGGATCCGTTCGGCCTCGCCGGAGTGGGCGGGCGTCCAGATGCCGAGCGCGGTGCCGTCGGCGATCACCCAGCTCTGCGAGCGGACCTGACGGCCGTCCTCGCCGAAGGTGGTGAGCAGGAGGTATCTGCTGTCGGCCAACTGGTCGGTACGGTCGTGCACGGTGTCCTCCCTGTCCGGTTCGGCGGGTGGGTGGTGCGCGGTGGCGGGCCCGGTGGAACTCCCCGGCGCCGGGTCCGGTGGTCCCGGGCGCCCTCGCCGTACGGCCCGCGGAACAGCGTCGCACGGGTGCGGTCGAGCACCCCGGCGGGGTGGGCCAGTCCATTGTCGTCCACGGGGGCCGGCGGTTCGAGGGTGCGCGGCCGTTCGGCACCCGTCCCGCGCCCTGGACGGCCGCCGGGACGACGGGAATCCACCCGGACGGCGTAGGCCCGGCACCCCGCCCGGCCGGTGGCCGCCCCCGCGGACGGCGAACGCCCCCGCAGACGGCGAACGGCCCGCCCGGTGTCGGGAAGACACCGGACGGGCCGCCGCACACCGTCGTGGACCCCGCGGGATCAGTGCACCAGCACCGGCACCTCGTTGGCCGCCGCGTCCGCGTCGGCGCCCTTGCCGTCCGCGCCGTGGCCGGGCCGGCCGGCGTTGATCAGGACGAACGCGAGCGCGGACGCCAGCACCAGGATGCCGAAGGACCACCAGATCGCGGTCGAGAAGCCCTCCACCATGCCCTGGAACTGCACCGCCTGCGCGGCGGCCGGGGTGGTCGCGGAGGCTGCGTGGGCCGCCAGCCAGGTGGTGGTGGCGCTGGCCGCGATGGTGTTCAGCAGCGCGGTGCCGATGGCGCCGCCGACCTGCTGCGAGGTGTTCACCATGGCGGACGCCACGCCCGCGTCGCGCGGCTGGACGCCGTGCGTGGCCAGGCTCATGGCCGGCATGAACGCGGTGCCCATGCCGAGGCCCATCAGGACCAGGCCGGGCAGGATCAGCGCCGGGTAGGAGGTGTCCAGGTCGATCTGGGTCAGGATGAGCATGCCGAGCGAGGCGACCAGGAAGCCGGGCGCCATCAGGAACCGCGCCGGCAGGCGGGTCATCAGCCGGGCGCCGATCTGGGTCGAGCCGGTGATCATGCCCGCCACCATGGGCAGGAAGGCCACGCCGGTCAGGACCGGGCTGTAGTCGAGCACGATCTGCAGGTAGTAGGTCAGGAACAGGAAGAGACCGAACATGCCGATCACGGCCAGGCCCAGCGACAGGTAGACCCCGCCGCGGTTGCGGTCCAGCACGACCCGCAGCGGCAGCAGCGGCGCCTTGACCTTCCGCTCGACCACGACGAACGCGGCCAGCAGCACGGCGGCGGCGACGAACAGGCCGATCGTGACGCCCGAGCTCCAGCCGTCCGACTCGGCCCGGGTGAAGGCGTAGACCAGGGCGACCAGGCCGGTGGTGACCAGCAGCACGCCGGGGACGTCGAGGCGGTCGCGGTTGCGGCCGACGGCCGGCTCGCGGATCACCATGACGGCGCCGACGGCGGCGATCACGGCGAACGGGATGTTGACGAAGAAGGTCCAGCGCCAGTTCATGTACTCGGTGAGCAGGCCGCCGAGGATCAGACCGATCGCGCCGCCACCGCCGGCGATCGCGCCGTAGATGCCGAACGCCTTGGCGCGCTCCTTGGCCTCGGTGAACATGACGGCCAGCAGCGAGAGCGCGGCCGGGGCCAGCAGCGCGCCGAAGACGCCCTGGAGGGCGCGGGCGCCGAGCAGCATCGCGGTGTTGGCGGCGGCGCCGCCCAGCGCGGAGGCCAGCGCGAAGCCGGTCAGGCCGACCACGAAGGCCCGCTTGCGCCCCCACAGGTCGGCCACCCGGCCGCCGAAGAGCAGCAGTCCGCCGAAGGCCAGCGCGTACGCGGTGATCACCCACTGGCGGTTGCCGTCGGTGATGCCGAGGTCCTTCTGGGCGGACGGCAGGGCGATGTTCACGATGGTGGCGTCGAGGACGACCATCAGCTGCGCGAGGCCGATGAATATCAGGGCCTTCCAGCGCCTCGGATCGGGCTGGAGGGCGGGTTGGGCGGTTTCCGGCATGGGGGTACTCACTTCGGTGTGCGGGGTGTGCGGTAGGTGCGGAGGAACGCGGGAAGCAGCGGCGGGCGCGCAGGGGCGGCCGCAGCGCGTCGCCACGGTGAAGGGGTCCTCGGTGTCGGGTCGCGCCGGTCGGTCCGGCGCGCCGGGTCAGTGGCGGATCAGTGACGGATCAGTGGTGGATCGGTAGTGGTGGATCAGTGGTCGCCGTGGAAGTCCTCGAAGGTCGCGGCCCGGCCGGGCAGGACGGTGGGGGCTGGAGCCCGCATGCCGTCCAGGAACAGTTGCAGGTGCCGGTGGACGAAGCCGTCCAGGACGTGGCACGAGGTGCCCGGAAGCGGGCGGGTGAGCTGGCTCAGCGCGATGAACAGATCGCCGTGGTCGACGTCCGGACGGGCCTCGCCCGCCGCCTTCGCCCGCTCCAGCAGACCGCCGGCGACGGCCATCAGGCGCTCGCGCGCCTCGACCAGGTCCGGGTCGTTCAGGTCGACCCGGTTGGTGAGCAGCGGGCAGAGTGCGCCGACCTTCTCGTCGACCGTCTCGTGGGCGAACCGCTCCAGGGCGTCGAACGGGCCGGGGACCTCGGCGGCCGCCCGCTCGGCGATCGCCACGATGCGGTTCTTGACCAGCAGCGCGACCTCGCGGATCAGCGCCGTCCTGGTGGGGAAGTTCCGGTAGAGCGTAGCGTTTCCGACGCCCGCCCGCTTCGCGATTTCGTCCAGCGGCGCGTCCGCGCCGTGCTCGACGAACGCGTCCCGGGCCGCCAGGACGATCCGCTCGCGGTTGCGGCTCGCGTCCGCGCGCAGTCTGGGCGCGCGGGCCGGGCCCGCGGCGCAGGCCGAACGGGGGGCGACGGTGGTCACGGGGCACTCCTCCCGGGTACGGGTTTCCGGGGAGTCACTCCCCGCTTAGTCCAACGAAGGGCTAAACGGGGAATCCATCCCCGGAAATTTCGCACCTGGATGTGACCTGCGTCACATCGTCCTGACACCCCCGCCGGCGTCCCTGCCGAGGCTCGCCGCCACCGGCCGGTGCAGCGGGATCTCGAAGTGCACGGTGGACACCCCGGGCCCGTGCTCCCCGGTCGGGCGGGCGTCGTAGACCTCCTCCGCGAGGCTTCGCCAGAACGCCTCGGCGCCCGGGATCGCGGTGTTGGTGTGCAGGTAGAGCCGCCGGTAGCCGCCCTCCCCGGCGGCGAACGCGCGCGCGCGGTGGACCAGCTCCCGGGCCAGTCCGTGTCGCCGGTGCTCGGCGCGGACGTAGACCCGGACCAGTTGCGCGGTGGTCCCGGACGGGTAGCGCCGGGCGAGTTCGCGCGGGTGCGGCGGGTGGGCCGGCCCGGTGGAGTGCAGCGCGGTGGTGGCGACCACCTCCTCGCCGTGCACGGCGACCAGCAGTGCGTGCCGGGGGTGGTCCAGGTAGTGCCCCTGGAGGTCGACGACGTCGGCGTGCCAGTCGGGCACGTAGCCGTAGCCGAACTCGCGGTAGAAGGTGTCCAGGATCAGCCGGCGTGCGCCGGGCACGTCATGGGGGAGTGCATGGCGGACGGTGTAAGGGAATTGACGATCCATCAGGCATCTCCGACAGGACTGGGGCGCGGCGGGTGTGGGCAAGAGTACATGAAAACCACTTTCATCTGACGCATCGACGGAAATGCGGTCGGGCGTGTTGAAAATGAAAACGAATCCCGTTACGGTCCTGCCTGTCGGCCGGGTCCACCGTGTCCGTCGAGAGCGTGTCCGTCGTGTCCACCGCGTCCGTCGTGTGCGTCGTGTCCGTCGAAAGGGAGAGTCGTGGCACATCTGCTGGTGATCGAGAGCTGGGTCGGCTCCATGAGCAGGCTGCTGCCGCGGGCGCTGGGGGAGGGCGGCCACCGCTTCACCTTCCTCACCCGCGACCTGCACCACTACCTGCGCGCCGCCACCCCCGCCGACGGTCCGCACCCGCTGCTCGCCGCCGAGAACGTCCTCACCGCCGACACCAACGACCCGGAAGCGCTTCCCCCGTACGCCGAACGGCTGCACGCGCTGCTCGGCTTCGACGGCGTGCTCTCCTCCTGCGACTACTACCTGCCGCAGGTCGCCCTGGTGGCCCGCCGACTCGGGCTGCCCGGGCCGTCGCCCGACGCCGTTGCCGCCGCCTGCCGCAAGGACCTCACCCGCCGCCGGCTCGCCGGGGCCGGCGTCCCCGGCCCCGCGTACGCGCTCTGCGCCGACGCCGGGCAGGCCCGCGCCGAGGCCCGGGCGATCGGCTACCCGCTGGTCGTCAAGCCGGTCGACCTGTGCGCCGGGATGTTCGTCCGCGCGGTCCGCGACGAGGCCGAACTCCTCGCGGCGATCGGTGCGTTGGAGGCCTTCCCGATCAACGCCAGGGGCCAGCGGCGGGAGCCCGCGGTCCTGCTGGAGGAACTGCTCACCGGACCGGAGGTCAGCGTCGAGACGGTCTCGGTGGACGGCGTCGCGCACGTCGTCGGGATCACCGACAAGAGCGTCGGCGGCGCGCCCGCCTTCGTCGAGACCGGCCACATGTTCCCGGCCGCCCTCGACCCGGCGGAGGCCGAGGCCGCCGCCGGGACCGCCGTCGCCGCCCTGGCCGCACTCGGCCTCGACCAGGTCGTCGCGCACACCGAGATCAAGCTGACCCCCGCCGGCCCCCGGGTGGTGGAGGTCAACCCGCGCCCGGCCGGGAACCGGATCACCGAGCTGGTCCGTCGGGTCACCGGGGTGGACCTGGCGGCCGCCGCCGTCGACCTCGCCCTCGGCCGCCGGCCCGACCTGGCCGCCCGCCCGACCGGGGTCGCCAGCGCCGCCATCGCGTTCCTGGTGCCCGGCGGCCGGCAGGCCGGGCTGCTGGACGGCTTCGACGGGGAGGACGCGGTGCGGCACGACCCGGCCGTGGTCGAGCTCGCCCTCGCCGGGTCCGGCCGCGAAGTACGGCCCGCGACCAGCAACAACGAGTACCTGGGACACGTCATGACCGCCGACTCCGGCGGGGCCGGGGCGCGCCGTACGGCCGAGCGGCTGCTCGCCGGGCTCACCCCCCGCCTCGCCCCCACCGCAGACCCCGCCGAGCCCGCGGCGGTGTCCGCATGAGCGCCACGACCGTCCTGACCGCCCCTGCCCTCACCCCCACCCCCGCCCCCACCACGAGCTTCGGGATCGACGCCTACCCCGTGCTCGACCTGATCACCGGGCGGGCCCGTACGGGGGCGTACGGGCCCGACCCGGCCTCGCTGCGGATCGCGCTGGCCTTCGGCACCACCCAGGCCGTGCGGCACAGCGGGCGCACCCGCGGCTACCGCAACGAGGTGCTCAGCCTCCGGCTCGGCGCCGCCGTCGGCTCCTGCGCCGTCGAACCCGGCGACCTGCCCGCCGACACGGTCACCGACTGCGTCGGCGCCACCGTCGGCGAACTGCTCGACCACCCGCACACCGCCGTCCGGGTCGCCGCGCTCGACGCGTACCTCGGCCACTGCCTCCCGCACGCACCCGCCTACGGCGCCCGGCGCTTCGGGCTGCCGGCCGGCTCCTCGCTGGTGAAGTCACGGGTCCGCGCCGCCGCCGTGGTCGGGCTGCTGCCGCTCGCCGCCGTCCGCCGGGTGCTGGTCGTCGGCGTCGTCAACTCCCTCCTGGAGCAGCTCCGTTCCAATGAGGTCGGCTACCTGCCGTGCGACCTCAAGGGCGGCACCACCGAATGGGACGAGCCGGTGCACACCGACGCCCTCGCCCACCTCGACGACTGCGACGCCATCCTCGCCTCCGGCATGACCCTCGGCAACGGCACCCTCGACCCGCTGCTCACCCACGCCCGCGCCACCGGCAAGCCCCTGGTGCTGTTCGCCCAGACCGGCAGCGCCGTCCTGCCCCGGCTGATCGGCGACGGCGTCACCGCCGTCAGCGCCGAGCCCTACCCCTTCTTCTGGCTCGACGGCGGCCCGAGCCTGCTCCACCTGTACGGGGGTGCCAAGCGGTGACCGCCCTGCTCGCCTCCGCCGCGGCGCCGGGCCGGCCGGCCCTGGGCAACCCGGCCCTGCTGCCGCTGCTCGGCGGCACCCCGCTGGCCCGGATCACCACCCCGCTGCCGCACCCGCACCCCGGCTTCTGGGCCAAGCTGGAGGGGCTGAGCGCCGGCGGCATGAAGGCCCGCTCGGCCGTCGCCATGCTCCGCGGCGCCCACGCGCGCGGCGAACTGCGGCCAGGCGCCACGGTGGTGGAGTCCACCTCGGGCACCATGGGCGTCGGCCTGGCCTTCGCCGGGCAGGTCCTCGGCCACCCCGTCGTGCTGGTCGGCGACAGCGAACTCGAACCGTCCATGCGGCAGTTGCTGCGCGCCTACGGCGCCCGGCTGGAGCTGGTCGAGCAGCCCGCCCGGCACGGCGGCTGGCAGGCCGCCCGGCTCGACCGGCTGCGCGCCGTACTCGACCGGCTGCCCGACGCCTACTGGCCCGACCAGTACAACAACCCTGACAACGCGGCCGGTTACGGGGCGATGGCCCAGGAGATCACCGCCGAACTCGACCACCTCGACGTGCTGGTCTGCAGCGTCGGCACCGGCGGCCACAGCGCCGGGCTCGCCGAGGCGCTGCGCCGCCGCTGGCCCGGGCTGCGGATCATCGGCGTCGACTCGGTCGGCTCCACCATCTTCGGCCAGCCCGCCCGGCCGCGGCTGATGCGCGGCCTCGGCAGCTCCATCCACCCGCGCAACGTCGCCCACCAGGCCTTCGACGAGGTGCACTGGGTCGGCCCGGCCGAGGCGGTCGACACCTGCCGGCGCCTCGCCCGGGGCGCCTTCGTCAGCGGCGGCTGGTCCACCGGCGCGGTCGCCCTGGTCGCCGCCTGGGCCGCCCGTGCCGAGCCGGGCGCCGCCGTCGCCACCGTCTTCCCCGACGGCCCGCACCGCTACCTCGGCACCGTCTACGACGACGCGTTCTGCCGCCGGCACGGCCTGGACGCCGCACGGGCCGCGCCCCGTCCGACCGAGATCCCGCACCCGGCGGCCGCCGAGGTCACCGGCTGGGCACGCTGCCGCACCGACCGGAGCGCGCCCGCCGCCTTACCGGTGGGCGCCGCCGGATCCACCCCGTGACCGTCCCCGCCTGTACAGAGGAGGGCCGATGAGGCTCGTCGTCCGTACTGTTCGGCTTCGGCCGGCCGAGTTGTTGCGCATGCGTTCGGTGGCCGTCGTGCGGGACGCGGTCCAACTCGCCCTCGGCCGCGGCGAGGCCGTCGGTAGCGTCCACCTGGACCTGCCCGCCGACCGGAGCGCGCCCGCCGTCGTGCCGGTGGGTGCGGTCGGACCCACCCTGTGACCGTTTCCGCCCGTACCGAGGAGGGCCGATGAGGCTCGATGTCCGTACTGTTCGGCTCCGGCTGGCCGAGCCGTTGCGTATCTCCCGCTCGGTGACCACCGAACGGGACGCCGTCCAACTCGCCCTCGGCCACGGTGGGTTGACCGGCCACGGCGAGGCCGTCAGCAGCGTCTACCTGGACCTGCCCGCCGACCGGATCCGGCGCGGACTCGAAGCGCTGCGTCCCGCGCTGGAGCACGGCCCCGACCCGGAGCAGGCGCTCGCCGACCTCCGCGACGGCACGGCCCCGTACGCGGCGCTGCCGGCCGGGGTGCTGGCCGCCGTCGAGGCCGCCCTGCTCGACCTGGTCGGCAAACGGGCCGGCGAGCCCGTGCACCGGCTGCTCGGCCGCGCCGAGCCGGTCGCCGCCGCCACTGCCCGCACCATCGGCATCGAACCGCCCGCCCGGGCCGCCGTGCAGGCCGCCCGGCTCGCCGACGCCGGGTTCACCGTGCTCAAGGTCAAGGCCGGCGCCGTCGACCCCGGCCTCGACCTGGCCCGGGTCCAGGCCGTCCACGAGGCCGCCCCGGACGCCCGGCTGCTGCTCGATCCCAACGGCGCCTGGACCCCCGGCCAGGCGCTCCGGCTGCTGCCCGCCTTCGCCGCCACCGGCGTCGAGGCCGTCGAGCAGCCGATCCCCCCGGGGCGCCCCGACGCGCTCGCGGCCCTCGCCGAACGCTCGCCGATCCCGGTGATCGCCGACGAGGACGCCGTCGGCTACGAGGACGCCTGCCGGCTCGCCGGCCGGGTGCACGGCGTCAACCTCAAGCTCGCCAAGTGCGGCGGCGTCCACCAGGTGCTGCGGATCGCCGAGGCCCTGCGCGGCAGCGGCACCGAGCTGATGCTCGGCTGCCTGGCCGCCAGCTCGCTCGGCATCGCGCCCGCCGTGCACCTCGCAGACCGGGCCCGCTGGCTCGACCTCGACGGGCACCTGCTGCTCGCCGACGACCCCTGGCGTGGCATCGGCGGCGCCGACGGCACCGTCCGCACCCCGGACCGGGCCGGCCTCGGCGTGCGGCCCGCGCCCGCCGCCGCGCCGCTCCCCGCACCGTCCGCCGGACCGGACGCCGGACCGCTCGCGGCGCCCCGACCGGTGGCCGGCCGGTGAGGATGCTGCGCGCCGTACGGTCCTTCCCGCTGCCCGTACGGCTGCTGCCGGTCGACCGGCTCGGCGTCAACACCGGCGTCCGCCTGTTCATCCCGCGCCCGGCCGGCCGCCTCGGCCACGACCTCGGGCTGCGCGACCCCGGCCGGCAGGGCCTGCTCACCGTCGGCGGCTCGGCCGCCGACCGGCTCGGCGCGGGCCGCGACATCATCGCCGGGTGCGCGCCGCGAAGCGTCGGCTCCGGGCTGTTCGCGCTGCCCGGGGCCGCTCGCCGCGCCACCGGCTGGACGGGCGCCGCCGGCCAGGTTCTCCTGACCGGCAGCCTCGCCGACCGCACCCGGCAACTGCGCCTCACCACCCGGCTGCAACGGCGCGGCCCGCCCTCCCGGCGGATCCCGTGCGGCCTCGACGTCGCCGTCGACGTTGCCCTCGACGCCGCCGGCTTCCTGCTGCTCCGACTCGGCCTGATGCCTGCGCAGCCGTTCGTCCTGGCGCTGGTCCCCGCGTTCGGCCGGTCTGCCCTCGGCGACACCCCGGCCGTCCGGGCCGTGGACAGCGCCGCCACCGCATCCCGGCTGCTCCGCGCCGCCCTCGGCCTCGTCTCCGCCGCCGTCCTCGCCCGGCTGCACCGCACCGGACGGCTCCCCGCCCCCGCCCGCCCCCTTCCCCGCGAGGCCCGATGAACCGCCGCCGAACGGCCCCGGCCCCGGCCGCCACCGCCCGCCGCAATCTGCTCACCGACCGCCCGGAGCTCTACGAACTCCGCTTCCCCGATCCGGAGTTCACCGCCGCCCGATGGGCCGATTCGATGCTCCGCGAACACGAAGCCGGGCCGGACGTCCTCGACCTCGGCTGCGGTACCGGCCGCGACGCCGGCTGGCTGCACCGCACCGCCGGGCGCACCGTCACCGGTCTGGACAGCTCCCCGGCGATGATCGCCCACGCCCGCTCCCGCCACCCCGGACCGGCCTACCACGTCGGCGACATGCGGGACTTCACCCTGCCCGGGCGGTTCGACGCCGTGCTCTGCCTGGACAGCGCGCTGCTCTACTGCCACACCAACGCCGACCTCGACGCCCTGTTCGGCCGGCTCCGCCACCATCTGCGACCCGGCGGCCTGCTGGTCGCCGAGATGCGCAACGGCGCCTTCTTCCTCGGCCGCACCGAACTCCTCGACGCCCCGCGCTTCGACAGCGTCACCCACGAGGGCGTCACGCACATCTCGCGCACCGTGCTGTGGATCGACCACGCCGCCCAACTCCTGCGCCGCACGCGCAGTTGGGCCAGCGACGACGGTGCCCCGCCGGTCGAGCAGCACTCCGCCTGGCGGCTGCTCTTCCCCCAGGAGCTGCGCCACCTGCTCGCCGTCCACGGCTTCACCGTCCTCGCCCTGCACGACCGCCCCGGCCCGCGCACCGAACCGCCCTGGACCGATGGCGCCCGCCCCGCCGCCACCGCCGACGGCGACCGCCTCCACCTGGTCGCCCGGCTGGACCCCGCCTGACGACCGGAGGCGCCGGTGGTCCCCGATGCCGCTGACCCGTCCGGGTGACGGGGTGCCGGACCCCTCGGCCGGCGTCCGCACCGTGAACACCGCGACCGCCGCCGTCCCCGCCCCGAGGCGGTCGCCGCGCTCCTCGCCGTCCTGGGCGCCGCGGCGTCGGCGCGCGGCGTCGACGAGCCGCCCGTCCGGCGGGCGTTCGAGGCCGGGTTCCCGGGCCGCTGCCCGACCACTGGTGGCCGTCCGTCCGGCGGGACGTACGAGGAGGCGTTCGCCGCGCCGGGCTGCACGACCGGATACCCGTCACCGTCCGGTACGGGCCGGCGGCTGATCCGCGCGGAGTCCCCGCTGGGGGGGCGGAGTGGTGCCCGCACGAGGTGCTCGAACGCCTCAGCGCCGCCTGCGGCCGGGCGCAGGTGATCCTCCCGGACCCGTTCGCCGACCCCGTCGTCCGGGCCGCCGCCGAGCACGGCGCCCCGGGGCGGTCAGGGCCGGCCGGAGCGGCCGCGGACGGGGGTGCCGGCGGGGTCCGCGGAGAGGGCGGCGACCCGCCGCTCCGACGGACCCGGCCAGGGCGGCGTTGGGTTCGAGGCCGTCCTCGTCACGCTCCTCGGCGCTGGGCGGCAGCGGCTCCGGCGGTGCGCCCGTGCTCCGAGCCCTCCAGGGGCGTGACGCCTCCCGCGCGCGCCCCTCACCGCGGCCTCACTACGGCCTCACTACGGCCCCACCATGGCCTCACCGCGCCTCCACCCCACCCCGCGCGCTGATCCGCCGCGAACCGTCGGACACGGCCTAGGCTGAAGTCGCCCGGACGGCCGGACGGCCGTGGGAGTCGGGAGGGGCCCGGCGGCCGGGGTCTCGGAGGTGGTCGCGATGGTCAGCGGTGGGACAACGGCCGAGGTGCGCTGTGTGGCGGCCGTCCCGTGCTGGGTGAGCCTGATGGCGCGCGACCTCGACGCGGCCAAGGCCTTCTACGGGCCTTTGCTGGGCTGGGAGTTCGAGCCGGGACCGGACCGCTTCGGCCCCTACGTCCACGCGGTCACCGGCGGGGAGGCGGTGGCCGGACTCGGCGTGGCGAGCGGCGGCTGGGACATGCCCGTCGCCTGGACCAGCTACTTCGGCACGGAGAGCGCGGACGCCGCCGCCGACTCGGTCCGTGAGCGTGGTGCGACGCTCGCGGTGGGCCCGCTCTCCTTCGACGCCGGCCGGGTGGCGTTCGCCGCCGACCCGGCGGGCGCGGTGTTCGGCATCTGGGAGGGGCCCTTGGGCCGGGCCCGGCGGCTGGACCTCATGGGCTCTCCGGTCTGGATCGAGCTGCGCACCCCGGACCCGTTCGCGGCCGCGCTCTTCTACGGCGAGGTGTTCCGCTGGGACGGCCGGGACCCGGAGCGGTTCGAGGTCCGCTGGGAGCACGACCGGGTGGTGCTCCGGGCCGAGGGGCACAGCGTCGCCGCGCTCGCAAGGGAGCAGGCGGGCGGCCCGGCGGGGATGCCGCCGCACTGGGAGGTGTCCTTCGCGGTGCCGGACACCGACGCGGCGGTGGCCAGGGCGGCGGAACTCGGCGGCAGCGCGCTCGGCCCGGCGTTCGACTCGCCGTACGGGCGGGTCGCCCGGCTCCAGGATCCGGAGGGCGGCCGGTTCGCGGTGATCAACGCCAAGCCCTGACGCCAGGCCCTGACGCCGGAGCCCCGACGCCGAGCGCTGACACCGATCCCGACCCCGCGACCGCTACGGTCCGGCCTCGGCGATCTCCGCCCGGTCGGCCCGCAGCCGTTCGGCGAGCGCGTTGCGGGCGGCGGCCGGGAGGGCCTTGCGGGCGGCGGCGAACAGCTGCTCCTCCTCGGTCGCCAGGTGCCGGCGCAGCAGTTCGGCCAGTCCGCGCAGCAGGGTGTCCAGCGCGGGGTCGCCGGGCGGCAAGGCCTGTAGGTCCGCGAGGTACTGCCCGATCGCGAGGTGGTCGTGGATGCACCGGAACACGATCGCGCCGCCGTCCGGCACGTCGTGCTGGACGACCGGGAACAGGTGCTCCTCCTCCGCCGCACAGTGGCTGAACAGCAGGTCGGTGAGCCGCCCGAGCAGCCGGTCCTGCTCCGCTCCGGCGTCCGTCCCGGCCTCTGTCCCGGCGTCCGTCCCGGCCTCTGCTCCTGCCTCCGGGCCGGCCGCACCGGCCTCGATCCGGGCGAGCAGGTCCTCCACCGCGCGGTGCTCCGCGGTGAACTCGCCGAGGATGTCCGGCCTGCGGCCCATGGCCTGCCCGCCTCTCCCGTTCCCCCGTCCGCTGCGGCCCTGCCCTGACACCTCCAGTATCCGGCGCCGGGCCCGCTACCCGGGCGGAGCGGGCGTCGCCGCAGGTCAGGGGCGGTCCCGGCGCCCGGTGAGGGCGAGCAGCCGGGTCTGCGGCCCGGCGTCGCCCGCCACCGGAAGCGGCGGGTCGAACAGCCCGCTGCCGGAGAGGTCCCCGTAGCCGGTGTACTCGGCGAGCGCGAAGTCCACCAGGTCCTCCGGCAGCCGGGTGAGCCGGCCGATGCCCTCGGCGAGGTCCCAGGTGTGCACGACGGCGTCGGCGCTGAGCTGGTCCAGGTAGTACTGGCCGGAGACGTCGCCGAAGGAGAGGTGCACGGTGACGTCGGTGGCGCCGGGGACGGCGAAGGCCGTGCGGGCGGCGTCCGCGGCGGCGGTCCAGGCACCGACCGGGTCGTCGCCGAGGACGTCGCCGTCGAAACGGGCGCCGACCTCGGCGACGGTGGCGCCCATCAGCAGTTCGGGTACCCAGAGTTGCTCGCCGGTGAGGTGGTTGACCAGATCGCGGACGGTCCAGTCGGCGCACGGGGTGGGTGCGTCCCACTGGTCGGGGGTGACCAGCCGCACTCGTTCGGTGAAGGCGGCGAGGGCCTCGGTGTGCGGGGTGCCGTTGTCCTGCGTCCGGCGGTGTTCCTTGCGATGTGCCATGTCCTGAGCCTCCCCCGCCTGGCGACTTCGTACGCCGGTCTACACCACTACTGACCCGGTCACGCCAAAAATCTCTCGCCGAGGCGGTTGTTCAAATTCAAACTTCCAGGTACGGTCAAACGACTCCGCCGGTTCGAATTTGAACAAATCCGGCCAGTATCGACGAATTCCCCTTTTCCTGATGGAGACGCGCATGCCGAGCACCAGCCCGAGCACGACCGCCGCCACCACCCTCGCCACGGCCGGGAGAGCTCCCGGCGCCGCGGCCACCTCCCCGCACGCCTATGACGCCGGCCTCCTGCTGCTGCGCGTGGTCCTCGGTCTGATCATGGCCGCGCACGGCAGCCAGAAGCTCTTCGGCTGGTTCGGCGGCGGCGGGATCGACGGCACCGGCAAGTTCTTCGAAATGAAGGGCTACCCCGCGGCCAAGGCCATGGCCGTCGTGGCCGGCCTCACCGAGGCCGGGGGCGGAATCGCGCTCGCCATCGGCCTGTTGGCCCCGCTGGCCGCCGCCGCGATCCTGGGCACCATGATCAATGCCCTCGTCGTCACCTGGAGCGGAAGCTTCTTCGCCATGAAGGGCGGCGCCGAGTACGAGTACCTCCTGATCGCCGCCGCGGCGGCGCTCGCACTGACCGGCCCCGGCCGCTACGCCGTGGACCGCTACCTGCCGGTGGTGCGCTCGCACCGGCTGTCGTACGGCGCGGGCGCCGTCGCGCTCGGCCTGGTCACCGCGGGCCTGGTGCTCCTCGTCCGCAGCTGACGTACCGACAGCGGGTGCGACTGCCGAGACGCAACTGACGCGCAGCGACTGGCGCGTAGCCACTGGCGCGCAGCAGCAACCGACACACCGCAACTGACATGCCGCGGGGGCGCTCCCGCCGCCCGCGAAGGCCGCCGGTCAACCGACCGGCGGCCTTGTCGTTCTGCGGCCGTTCCGTGAAGTTCCTGTGGGGAGGCGGCAGTTGCCGGTCCTGGGTCTTCCCCTGCCATGTGATGCATGCAATTGTACATGTCACACCCCCGCCGATGCTCGACGGAAGCCGCCCCAACGGCGCCGTCGCAACGGTCCTCACCACCGCCCCGGCCGCACCCCCACGCGGCCGACGAAGGCCCGGAGGCCCCCACGTGAGAACCGCACGCCCTTTGTCCCAGCGACCGCACATCGCGAGGCTGTTGACGCTCGTCCTCGCGATGCTCGTGGCGGTCGGACTGTTCACCCCGCAGGCCCAGGCCGCCCCTCCGGCCTCGCCGCAGCCCGTCGGCGGCTCGCCCGCCACCTCGGCCGGACCGGCCGGCCTGGCCCCGCAGCCCGCGATCGGTGAAGCGCCCGCCACCCACGGCGATCGGAAGGCGGCGCCGGCCCGCGACCGCGCCCCGGTCCCGGCCACGGACCCCGAGCGCACCAAGACCCTGTCGGAGCCGGAGCAGAAGGCCGAGCTGGCGAAGTCCTTCGGCGCGGGCGCCCCTGCGGCCCTCGCCGAACAGCCCTGCAACATCCCCGACTTCAGCCGCACCGGCGGTGCCCTGGTGCAGGCCGTCAAGTCGGCCGACCTCGGCTGCGTCAACAGCCTGTTCCTGCTGACCGGCGCCGACGCGAACCGGACGTTCCGCGAGTCCCAGATGGTCACGGTGGCGGACGCCCTGCGCGACAACGCCGCCAACTACCCGGGCGACAACTCCACCTCCACCGCCCAGCTGGTGCTGTTCCTGCGGGCCGGCTACTACGTGCAGTGGTACCACGCCTCCGACGTCGGCACCTACGGCACCGCCCTGCGGAGCTCGATCCGCGGCGCCCTGGACGGCTTCTTCAACAGCGCGCACTCCCGCGACGTCTCCGCCGCCAACGCGGGCACGCTCGGCGAGGCGATCACCCTCATCGACAGCGCTCAGGAGAACGTCCGCTACCTGCCGGTGGTCAAGCGCCTGTTGGGCGCCTACGACGCCGCCACCCACAACCCGGCGAACATGGGCAACGCGCTCAACAGCGTGTTCACCGTGCTGTGGCGCGGCCACCAGACGGAGGGCTTCGTCGAGGCGGTGCGGGCCGACCCGTCGGTGCTCGACGCGCTCCAGGCCTTCGCCTCCGCCAACGGCGCCCTGCTCGGCGGCGACTACACCTTCCTGGTCTACAACGCGACCCGGGAGCTGGGCCGCTTCCTGAAGGACGAGCCGCTCCGGCCCAAGGTCCGCCCGCTGATGAAGGGGCTGGCCGACAGGTCCGCGCCGAACGACCGCACCTCCTACCAGTGGGCCGCCGTCGCCGAGATGGGCGAGGCCTACGACAGCGGCAACTGCTCCTACTACGGCACCTGCGACGCCCCCGCCCGGCTGCAGTCGGCCGTCCTGACCGTCGACCACGCCTGCAGCCCGACCATCCGCGTCCTCGCCCAGAAGCTGGACGCCGGACAGCTGGCCACCACCTGCTCCAGCCTCAACGGCCAGGACGCCTTCTTCCACTCGGTGGCCCGGGACAACGGCCCGGTCGCCGATGACCGGAACACCAGGATCGAGGTCGTGGTCTTCCACACGCGCTTCGACTACGCCGTGTTCGCCGCCGGCATCTACGGCATCGACACCAACAACGGCGGCATGTACCTGGAGGGCAAGCCGAACGAGGCCGGCAACCAGCCGCGCTTCCTCGCCTACGAGGCCGACTGGTCCCCGGAGTTCCAGATCTGGAACCTCAACCACGAGTACACCCACTACCTCGACGGCCGCTACAACATGTACGGCGACTTCGACGCCGGCATGACCACCCCGACCATCTGGTGGGTCGAGGGCTTCGCCGAGTACGTCTCCTACTCGTACCGCAAGGAGAACTACGACGCGGCCGCCACCGCGGCGGGCCTCCACACCTACCGGCTCTCCGACCTCTTCGACACCGCGTACGGAGACCAGGAGCGCGTCTACCGCTGGGGCTACCTGGCCGTCCGCTACATGCTGGAGCAGCGCCGCGCCGACCTGGACGCCGTGCTCGCCAAGTACCGCACCGGCGACTGGGCCGGTGCCCGCACCCTGCTCAAGACCACCATCGGCACCCGCTACGACGCGGACTTCGACCGCTGGCTGACCGCCTGCGCGGCCGGCGCCTGCGGCGGCGGCACCAACCCCGGCAACCAGGCACCGACCGCCGCCTTCGGCAGCGCGGTCTCCGGCCTGGCGGTCACCTTCACCGACCGCTCCACCGACCAGGACGGCACCATCGCCTCCCGTGCCTGGGACTTCGGCGACGGCACCACCGACACCGCCGCCAACCCGGCCAAGTCGTACGCCAGGGCCGGCACCTACACCGTCACGCTCACGGTGACCGACGACAAGGGCGCCACCGCAAGCACCCGCCAGGACGTCACCGTCGGCGGCGCGGGCACCGGCCAGTGCACCGGCGCGGACGTCCGTCAGCTGGACCGCAACTGCGGGCGCGCCGACGTGGCGGCCACCACCGGCAACTACGCGCACTTCTACCTGTACCTCCCGGCCGGGGTGACGCAGCTGCGACTCACCAGCGCGGGCGGCACCGGCAACGCCGACCTCTACTTCAACGACCGGGGCTGGGCGTACACCGACGCCTACACCGCCAAGTCCGGCAACGCGAACGGCAACGGCGAGACCCTGACCATCACCAACCCGCCCGCCGGCTACGTCTTCCTGAGCCTCCACGCCCAGCAGGGCTTCTCCGGCGCGAGCATCAAGGCCGAGTACTGACAGAGGAGTCGTGACCTTCCCGACCTGACCGAGGGCCCCGGCGGAACAACCGCCGGGGCCCTCCCGCTCCGTCCGCCGCTACGCTCCGATCCGCACCAGGGCGAGCGTGATGTTGTCCGGCCCGCCGGCCTCGATCGCGGCCTTCCAGAGCTCGAACGCCGCCCGCCCGTCGGCCCGTTCGGGCTCCGCCGGCGGGCGGGCGAGCAGCGCCGACAGCTCCTCCTCCGGCACCGGGTCGGTCAGGCCGTCGCTGCACACCAGGTAGCGGTCGCCGACGGCCAGCGGCGCGCTGCGCACGTGCGGCTCGACGAAGGTCAGCCCGAGCGAGCCGCCGAGGCTCTGGGTGACCACCGCGGTGGTGCGCCGGCCGGGCGGCAGTGGCGGGCTGTCGTCCACGCTGACCCGCCGCAGCCCCCCGCCGTCGACGCGGTAGACCCGGCTGTCGCCGATGTTGAAGACCACGGCCCGGTCCTCCAGCAGCACCAGGCCCGCCACCGTGGTGCCCATCGCGGCCAGGCCGGGATCGCCGCCGGCGGCCGCGTACACCTCCCGGTTGCAGGTCTGGAGGGCGTCCCGGACGCTCTCCTCGCCGTCCAGCCCCGGCCCGGCCGCCGCCAGCCGCCGGGCGACCAGGGCGCTGGCGACCTCACCGCCCGGGTGGCCGCCGAGCCCGTCGGCGACCGCGACCAGACAGGGCGGGCCGAGCGGGAAGAGCAGGGTCTGCGGGTTGGTGGTGACGGTCGCGCAGAGCGTCCACGGACCGACGGCGAGGCTGTCCTCGTTCCGCTCGCGCAGCAGGCCCTCGTGGCTCAGCGCGCTCACCGCGATGTACGCCGCCATCGGTTCGCCGCCCTTCGGGTGCTCCGGCCGACCGCTTCCGGCTCCTCCCATTGTCCCGCTCCGGTCCCGCCGCCGGTGGCCACGGCGGGAGAGTGTATTGCATCGGTCGGTCCAAAACGGCTACGGTGCTGCCATGGCGAGACCGCGCACCTTCGACGAGGACCGGGCGCTGGACGCGGCGATGCGCGCGTTCTGGGCGAACGGCTACGAGGCCACCTCCACCCAGGACCTCTGCGAGGCGACCGGCCTCGGCCGGAGCAGCATCTACAACACCTTCAGCAGCAAGCGCGACCTGTTCAGGCGGTCGCTGGACCGCTACAACGAGCTGATGACCGTCCCTCAGGTCGCGCTGCTGGAGGACGCGCAGCTGCCTCCGCTGGAGCGGGTGCGGCTGCTGCTCGCGCGGGTCGTCGACGCGGAGTTCGAGGACCGGCCGCAGGGCCGCAGCATCGGCTGCCTGACCGTGAACACCGTCGTCGAACTGGCCGGGCGGGACGCGGAGGCGGCCGCGGTGCTGGAGCGGGACCAGGCGGTGCGGATCGCCGCGCTGGGGGCCGCGATCGGCGCCGGGCAGCGTGCGGGCGAGATCTCCGGGCGCCGGGAGGCGGGCGAGCTGGCCCGCTTCGTGAACGCGGTGATCGCCGGGATGCGGGTCGCCGCCATGGGCGGGGCCGACCGGGCCGCCGTCGAGGCCGTCGCCGCCACCGCGATGGACGCGCTCACCCCCTGACCGGACGGGGCCGCCCACCCGGCGGGGCCGCGCCGGGTCCACGCCTGCCCTTGTTTTGAACCGATCAATCCAAAACTATCGGGGGAGCCCTCCCATGCCACGTGCCGTGTACGTCCTCGCCCTCGGCATCTTCGCGATGGTGACCAGCGAGTTCGCCGTCGCCGGCCTGATGCCGCAGCTGGCGGAGGGCCTCGACGCGAGCGTCCCGCAGATCGGCTACCTGATCACCGCCTTCTCCGTCGCGATGTCCTTCGGCGGCCCGTTCCTCACCGTCTCACTGCTGAGGATGCGTCAGAAGCGTGCACTGATGCTGCTGTTCGGGATCTTCCTGATCGGCAACCTGCTCGCCGCGACCGCCTCCGGCTATCCGGTGATGCTGGCGGCCCGGGTGGTCAGCGGGGTTGCCGCGCAGGCCTTCTTCGGCATCTCGATCTCGCTGGCCACCCAGCTGGCCCGCCCCGAGCTGCGCGGCCGGGCGATCGCCGTGCTGATGAACGGCCTGATGCTCGGCACCCTGCTCGGCCTGCCGCTGGCCACCGTCATCGGCGAGCACCTCGGCTGGCGGGCGGCCTTCTGGGCGGTGGCGGTCCTCACCGTGGCGGTCGCGCTGGGCACCGTCGCCGGGGTGCCCGACGCCGACCACGCCGAGGGTGGCGGCTCGCTCCGCGAGGAACTGGGCGCGCTGCGCAACCGGCGGCTCTGGCTGGCCTTCGTCACCAGCACCCTGATCATCGGCGCGACCTTCTCGCTGTTCAGCTACATCAACCCGGTCCTCACCGGGATCACCGGCTTCCCGGCCGGCTCCGTCCCGCTGCTGCTGGTCGCCTACGGCGCGGCGACCGTGGTCGGCAACACCGTGGTCGGCCGGCTGGCCGACCGCCACGCCCTGCCGGTGCTCGCCGTCGGCCTGGCGCTGAACACCGTCTTCCTGGCCGGACTCGCGCTCTTCGCCCAGCACCGGGTGCCGGCGGTCGGCCTGCTGCTCGGGGTCGGCCTGGTCGGCGTCACCATGAACCCGGCGATGGCCTCGCGGGTGCAGCGGATCGGCAACGCCCGTCCGCTGGTGAACACCGTCCACAACGCCTTCATCACGCTGGGTGTCATCCTCAGCTCCCTGCTCGGCGGGCTCGCCATCGACGCCTGGGGGCTGCGCGCCGCCCTGTGGCTGGGCGTCTCCATGGCCGTCGCGGGCCTGCTGACCCTGGTCCCGGACGCCCTGCGCGCCCGTAGTACGGTCTCGGGCCAGGATCCGGGCGCTGGGGGGAATAACACCCGGGTGGCGGATGCTAAAGTGGTTGAAACTTTGACGATCGGATCCTGAGCCGGGTTTCCCAGCGGGATTCAGCCTGGAGCGTGGTGAGCAGCATGCAGTTCGGAATCTTCACCGTCGGCGACGTCACCCCCGACCCGACCACCGGCCGCACCCCGACCGAGCACGAGCGGATCAAGGCCACCGTGGCCATCGCCCGCAAGGCGGAGGAGGTCGGCCTGGACGTCTTCGCGACCGGCGAGCACCACAACCCGCCGTTCGTGCCGTCCTCGCCGACCACCCTGCTCGGCTACATCGCCGCGCAGACCGACCGCATCATCCTCTCCACCTCGACCACGCTGATCACCACCAACGACCCGGTGAAGATCGCCGAGGACTACGCGGTGCTCCAGCACCTCGCCGACGGCCGGGTGGACCTGATGATGGGCCGCGGCAACACCGGACCGGTCTACCCGTGGTTCGGCAAGGACATCCGCCAGGGCATCCCGCTCGCGATCGAGAACTACGCGCTGCTGCACCAGCTGTGGCGCGAGGACGTGGTCGACTGGTCGGGCCGCTTCCGCACCCCGCTGCAGTCCTTCACGGCCACCCCGCGCCCGCTCGACGGCGTCCCGCCGTTCGTCTGGCACGGCTCGATCCGCAGCCCCGAGATCGCCGAGCAGGCCGCGTACTACGGCGACGGCTTCTTCGCGAACAACATCTTCTGGCCCAAGGAGCACTTCAAGAAGCTGATCAACCTCTACCGCGAGCGCTTCGCCCACTACGGGCACGGCACCCCCGAGCAGGCCATCGTCGGCCTCGGCGGCCAGGTGTTCATGCGCAAGAACTCGCAGGACGCGGTGCGCGAGTTCCGCCCGTACTTCGACAACGCGCCGGTGTACGGACACGGGCCGTCCATGGAGGAGTTCACCGAGCAGACCCCGCTCACCGTCGGCAGCCCGCAGGAGGTCATCGAGAAGACCCTGGGCTTCCGCGAGACCTTCGGCGACTACCAGCGCCAGCTGTTCCTGATGGACCACGCCGGCCTGCCGCTGAAGACCGTGCTGGAGCAGCTGGACCTGCTCGGCGAGGAGGTCGTGCCGGTGCTGCGCGAGGAGTTCGCCAAGGGCCGCCCGGCCGGCGTCCCCGACGCGCCGACCCACGCCTCGCTGGTCGCGGCCGACCGCGCCCGCCAGGAGCAGGAGAGCAACACCGAGGAGAACGTGGAGGTGGCCAAGTGAACGCGTACCGACTGGCGGTGGTGAGCGCCGGACTGAGCAAGCCGTCCTCGACGCGGCTGCTCGCGGACCGGCTGGCCGACGCGACGGCCGGTCGGCTCGGCGCCGACGGACGCGAGGTGGAGGTGACGGTGATCGAACTGCGCGACCTCGCCACCGACATCGCGCACAACTTCGTCACCGGCTTCCCCGGCGCCGCGCTGCGCGAGGCGATCGAGACGGTCACCCGCGCCGACGGGCTGATCGCGGTGACGCCGATCTTCACCGCCTCCTACAGCGGGCTGTTCAAGTCGTTCTTCGACGTGATCGACCCCGATGTGCTCAGCGGCAAGCCGGTGCTGATCGCCGCCACCGGCGGCACGCCCCGGCACTCGCTGGCGCTGGAGCACGCGGTGCGGCCGCTGTTCAGCTACCTGCGCTCGGTGGTCGTCCCGACGGCGGTCTACGCGGCCACCGACGACTGGGGCACCGCCGGAGACCGGCTCACCGACGGGCTCCCCGGCCGGATCGACCGGGCTGCAGGCGAACTCGCCGGGCTGCTCGCCGGCCGCGCCCCCAGCGGGCCGGCGGCGGACGGCGGGGCCCAGGAGGAGGCCGTGGTCCCGTTCGCCGAGCAGCTGGCGGCCCTGCGGGTCTGACGGCGGCGGTACACGGCGGCGGTACACGGCGCGACGAGCAAGGGGCGGGCCCGGGAGACCGGGCCCGCCCCTTGCGCATGTCCTCAGCCCACCCGGGCGTCGTACGCGGCCCGGGCCGCGGCGATCTCGCGCTGGTGCGCCTCCGTCCAGGCGACCAGCGACCGGACGGTCTCGTGCAGCGTCCGCCCCAGCGGCGTCAGCGCGTACTCCACCCGCGGCGGCACCACCGGGTGCACGGTCCGCTCGACCAGCCCGTCCCGCTCCAGCTGCCGCAGCGTGACGGTCAGCATCCGCTGGCTGACCCCGTCGATCTCCCGCCGCAGCTCGGTGAAGCGCAGCGAGCCGCGGTCCAGCAGGGCGATCACCAGCAGCGACCACTTGTCCGCGATCCGGTCGAGGATCTGCCGGACCTCGCAGTCCTCCCGGGTGTCCCACTGGAACGCGTCGTAGTCGTCCCCGGTATCCGCACAGTGCGTCGGTAACTTCAAAGTGCCTTCTTCCATGCTTCCTGATGCTGCCTCAGGATGGCAGTGGTTACAAGAGGGAACCGACCGGACGAGGGGGAACCGCCCCGCCCGGCATCCCCACCCCCCAGCGCACTCCCAGGAGACCTCCGTGTCCGCGTCCTCAGTCGTGCCCGAAACCGGTACGCCCGTCCCCGCGCCCACCGCCGCACCCCCGTCGTCCCGCCTGACCGGCCGCGAGACCGCCGTCCTGCTCGTCCTGTGCGGCGCGATCTTCCTGGAGGGCATCGACGTCGCCATGCTCAACGTGGCGCTCCCGTCGATCCGCACCGACCTCGGCATGGACACCGGCTCGCTCAGCTGGGTGCTGAGCGCCTACGTGCTCGGCTACGGCGGCTTCATGCTGCTCGGCGGCCGCACCGCCGACCTGCTCGGACGGCGCCGGATGTTCCTGTTCTGGCTCACCGTCTTCGTCCTCTTCTCCGGCCTCGGCGGCCTCGCCACCGCCTCCTGGGTGCTCATCCTGGCCCGCTTCGCCACCGGCCTCGCCGCGGCCTTCATGACACCCGCGGGACTGGCGATCATCACCACCGCCTTCGCCGAGGGCCCGCGCCGCAACCGCGCGCTGCTCCTCTACGCCGGCACCGCCGCCGCCGGCTTCTCGCTCGGCCTGGTCGCCGGCGGCCTGCTCACCGCGATCAGCTGGCGCTGGGTCTTCTTCGCCCCGGTGCTGCTCTCCGGCGGCCTGCTGCTCGCCGCCCTGCCGCTGCTCCCGCGTGACCGGCCGCCCGCCCGCCGCCCCGGTGAGCGCTTCGACCTGGCCGGCGCCGCCACCGCCACCGGCGCCATGCTGCTGCTGGTCCACACGGTGGTCCGGATCGGCGAACCGAACGCCTCCGCCGTGCTGACCGTCGCCGAACTGCTCGGGGGACTGGCCCTGCTGGCCGCCTTCGTCGCCGTCGAACGACGCTCCGCCGCACCACTGGTCCGCCTCGGCCTGCTGCGCTCCGGCCCGCTGCTGCGCGCCAACCTCGGTGCGCTGCTGTTCGCCGGCTCCTTCTTCGGCTTCCAGTTCACCGCCACCCTCTACCTCCAGGACCTGCGCGGCTGGACCCCGCTGCAGACCGGTCTCGCGCTGCTCGCCGTCGGCGTGGACGCGGTGCTCGCACCGACCCTCACGCCCCGGCTGGTGGAGCGGTTCGGCACCGTCCGGGTGATCCTCGGCGGCTTCGTCCTGGCGGCGGTGTCCTACGCGCTGTTCCTGCCGGTCGGCATGGACTGGAGCTACCCGATGATGTTCCCGACCATGATCCTCACCGGCCTGGCCTTCGCCCTCGCCTACGGGCCGCTGACCATCGCCGCCACCGACGGCGTCGCCGAGGAGGAGCAGGGGCTGGCCGGCGGTCTGCTCAACACCGCCTTCCAGTTCGGCGCGGCGCTCGGCCTCTCCGCGGTCACCGCCGTCTACCTGGCCGCCACCGGTGCCGGGCAGTCCGGGCTGGAGGGCTTCCGGACGGCCCTGGTGGTCCCGGTCGCCGCGATCACCCTCGGCGCCGTCATCACCGCCCTCGGCATGCGCCGCCGGCGCACCACCGCGTCCTGACCGCCGCGGTCGCCCTGGCGGCCCCGACCGACCCGACCGACCCGACCGATTCGACCGACCCGACTGCCCCGACTGCCCCGACCGCCCGCCCCGTCAGGCCCCTCACCGGTGAACCCCGGTGAGGGGCCGTCCCCGTTCCCCCGTCCCGCACCCGCTCGGCCTGCCGACCGCGCCGAAATGTCCGCTCTGGGGTGTAATCGTACGGATGATCAGACCCCGGAGACCGGAGTCCGCCGATGCCGCAGCCCGTCCTCACCCCGCTCACCAGCGCCGCGATCTTCCTCGTCCTCACCATCGACCCCGGCGGCGAGCCCGCCGCCCGGGCCCTGCTGCCCGACCTGGCGGGCCTGCGCCGGGCGGTCGGCTTCCGCGCCCCCGAAGCCGGCCTGACCTGTGTCACCGGAATCGGCTCGGACGCCTGGGACCGGCTCTTCGACGGCCCCCGCCCGGCCGGGCTGCACCCCTTCCGGGAGATCGCCGGCGCCCGCCACCGGGCCCCGTCCACCCCCGGCGACCTGCTGTTCCACCTGCGCGCCGCCCGGATGGACCTCTGCTTCGAACTCGCCGGCCAGCTCACCGACCGCCTCGCCGGCGCCGCCACCGTGGTCGACGCCGTGCACGGCTTCCGCTACTTCGACGACCGTGACCTGCTGGGCTTCGTCGACGGCACCGAGAACCCGGAGGGCCGGGCGGCGGCGGACGCCGTCCTGATCGGCGCCGAGGACCCGCAGTTCGCGGGCGGCAGCTATGTGATCGTCCAGAAGTACCTGCACGACCTCGCCGCCTGGAACCGCCTCCCCGTCGAGGCGCAGGAACGCGCGGTCGGCCGCACCAAGCTCACCGACATCGAGCTCGCCGACGACGTCAAGCCCGCCGACTCGCACGTCGCGCTGACCTCCGTCACCGGCCCGGACGGCGAGGAGTTGCAGATCATGCGGTTCAACATGGCGTTCGGCTCGTTCGCCGGGGGCGGGGAGTTCGGGACGTACTTCATCGGCTACTCGCGCACGCCGGCGGTGACCGAGGAGATGCTGGAGAACATGTTCGTCGGCCGCCCGCCCGGCGTCCACGACCGCCTGCTCGACTTCTCCGTCGCGGCGACCGGGACCCTGTTCCACGTCCCGACCGCCGACTTCCTCGACGCCCCGCCGCCCGCGCCGTCCGCCGCCGCGTCCGCCGTCGTCCCCGCCCCGGCCCCGTCCGCCGCCCCCTCCGACGGCTCCCTCGCCATCGGCAGCCTGAAAGGCACCCCCGCGCCATGAACAACCTGCACCGCGAGCTCGCCCCCGTGTCCGCCGCGGCCTGGGCGGAGATCGAGGAGGAGGCCAGGCAGACCTTCAAGCTCCACCTCGCCGGCCGCCGCGTCGTCGACCTGAGCGGCCCCGACGGCCCCGCCCTCGCGGCCGTCGGCACCGGCCACCTCACCGCCATCGACCCGCCCAACCCCGGCGTCCAGGCCCACGCCCGCGAGGTGCGGCCGCTGGTCGAGCTCCGGGTGCCCTTCGCGGTCGGCCGCTCGGCCGTGGACGACGTCGAACGCGGCTCCCGGGACAGCGACTGGCAACCGGTGAAGGACGCCGCCCGCACCCTCGCCCTCACCGAGGACCGCGCCGTCTTCGACGGCTACCCCGCCGCCGCCATCGAGGGCATCCGCGCCGCCGCCACCAACCCCGCCGTCCCGCTCCCGGCGGACGTCCGCGAATACCCGGAGGCCGTCAGCCGCGCCCTCACCACCCTCCGCCTGGCCGGGGTCGGCGGCCCCTACGCCCTCCTCCTGGGCGCCGACGCCTACACCGCCGTCAACGAGACGTCGGACCACGGCTACCCCGTCGCCAGCCACATCGCCCGCCTCCTCGACGGCGAACTCATCTGGGCCCCCGCCATCGAAGGCGCCCTCCTCCTCTCCACCCGCGGCGGCGACTTCGAACTCCACCTCGGCCTGGACGTCAGCGTCGGCTACCTCTCCCACACCCCCGACACCGTCAACCTGTACCTGACCGAAACCTTGACGGCCCGCCTCCTCACCCCCGAAGCGGCGGTCCCCCTGACCACCCCCTGACCCCCCCCACCAACACCACGGGGCCGGTGCGAACCCGCACCGGCCCCACTCTGCTGCCCCCCGTCAGCACCAAATGGCGATGTCCCAGACGGGTGTCCCGCCGAAGCCGGCGGCGAGCGAGAGCGTGAGGGCAGCTGCAATGACGATCTTGAACAAGTCGACCACACATTTCTGCGGTAGGTGCTAAGTCGTTCGTTGTGTGATCAGCAAATCAGGTCGGGCGCGCCTGAGCAAATCGCGCGCGAGTTCGTAGATGTGGGGGTGATAAACATACTATTCCGCGACAGAACCTTCACTCACACGGCGCGCCTGTGCGAGTGCCCGTCGGGCCAGTGCGGCCTCGTCGGCCGCCTTGATGTGGTCGGCCAGGGCGACGGCTTCATGGAGGAGTGCGACGGCCGGGGCGGGGGCGCCGAGTGCCAGTTCGCAGCTCGCGAGTCCGCGCAGGGCCGCGGTCTCCTCGCGGGCCGCGCCGACCGATCGGGCCAACTCCCTTGCGATTGCGTACTGGTCGCGGGCGTCGGCCGGGCGGTCGGTGGCGAGGAGTGCGCCCGCCAGGCTGTTCAGGGCGTTCGCCTCGTGCCGGATGCTTCCGGTCGACCGGAAGGTCGCCAGTGCCGACCGGTACAGGGCGACGGCCCGGTCGAACTGCTCGGGCATCGGGAGTGAGGCTGCCAGGTTGAGGTGCACCACGGCCAGGTCGAACGGGGAGATAGAGTCGCCCGCGATATGAAGTACGCGCTCGAAGTATTTGCGCGCGGCCGCATGGTCGTCGATTCCCAGGTGGAGATCCCCGAGATTGTTCCGGATGCGCAATTCCAGGGTTCGATCACGAAATCGAACGGCCAGCGGAAGGGCGGTCTCGTAGGCGGCGAGCGCTCTTTCCCGGTTTCCCAGGGAGTTCTCTATGGTGCCGATGTTCGCGAGGCAGCGCGCGGTGTTCCAGAGGTCGCCGCCCTCTCTTCGGATCCGCAGCGCCTCCTCCTGGCGGGCCAGTGCCTCGGGCAGGGAGCTCTGGTGCCACAGCAGGCTTCCGAGCAGGCTCAGGGCCTCCGCCGTGGCGTCGGGGTCCCGTTCGGCGCGGGCGAGGGTGAGGCCGCGGTCGAGGGCCTCGAACGCGGCGGGGTAGCGGGAGGCGTTGGCGAGGGTGGCGCCGAGGTCGATGAGGGCGCGGGCCTCGCAGCGGTCGTTCGCCGCCGAACGCCAGTGGGCCGCGGCGGCCCGGTGCATGTCGTGGGCCTCGCTCCAGTAGGCCTGGGCGTCGAGGCGGCCGGCCAGCACGTGGGCCAGCCAGGCGGCGGCCTCCGGGTGGCGGGTGGCACGGGCGTGGGAGGCGAGGGTGGTCAGGGCGGCCTGTTCGGTGTCCAGCCAGTCCCGTGCCGACTCCTGCGAATCGAGGTCAAGGTCGTACAACAACGTTTCCATTCCCGGCAATTGGCGGAACTCCGGGAGGGGGAGGCGTGAGCGCCGGGGATACAGCAGCCGGTCCGCCTGGTCGGCCGCGTGCAGCATGAATCCGAGCAGTCGCCGCAGTGCCGCCCCGCCCTCCTCCTCGGCGCCTTCGTCCCGCATCAGGGCGAGTGCGTAATCCCGCAGCAGATCGTGGAGTTGGTACCGCTCGGGTGAATTCTCCTGCACCAGGTGGCAGTGCAGCAGCGCCTCCAGCAGGTGGTCCGTCTCGTCGACCGGGCGGCCGAGCAGTGCCGCCGCCGCGTGCAGGCCGATGTCCGGTCCGGGGTGGGCGCCGAGCAGCCGGAAGGCCTCCTGCTGGTCGGCCGGCAGCGAGCGGTAGGACATCTCGAAGGCGCGCGCGACGCTCTCCGTGTCGTGCCGGATCTCGGCGAGCCGGCCGGTCTTGCGGGAGAGCCGCAGCGCGAGGTGGTCCAGGGTCCAGGACGGCCGTGCCTTGAACCGGCTGGCGGCGATCTCGATGGCCAGTGGCAGCAGCCCGCAGCCCTCGACGATCTCGACGATCCGGCTCCGGTCGTCGGCACGCTCCCGTCCGACCACCGAGATGAACAGGGCGACCGCGTCGTCCACCGACAGGAGGTCGAGGAAGACCGGTCTGGAGCCCGGGAGTTCGGCGAGCCGGCGGCGGCTGGTGACGAGGACCAGCGCGGCGGGCGCGGGCGGCAGCAGCGGGCGCAGCTGCGCGGCGGTCGCCGCGTCGTCCAGCACGACGACCGCCCGCCGGGTGGCGAGCACCTCGGCGCAGAGCGCGAACAGCTCCTCGCTGTCGAGCGGGATGGTGGCGGCCGGCACGCCGAGCCGGCGCAGCAGCGCGGTGGCGACCGCCTGGGGCGCGAGCGGGCTCCGGTTGACGGCGTGGGCGCCGAGGTTGAGGTGGACGTACCCCTCGGGGAACCGGCCGCGCATCAGGTGCGCGGCGTGCAGCGCCAGGGTGGTCTTGCCGACCCCGGCCATGCCGAGGATCGCCGAGACGGTCACCACGCCGCCCTGTTCGGCGGCATCCTCGGCGCCCCCGAGCAGTCGGCGCAGGTCGTCCCGCCGGCCGATCAGACGGCGCCCGACCGCAGCGGCCGGCGGGCCGCCGGCGCGCTGGGCGGGGGAGGGGCGCGGGGTGACGGGCCCGCGGCCGGACGGTTCGGTGAGCGGGTCGCCGGCGAGCATCCGCTCGTGCAGCCGGACGAGGGCCTCGCCGGGGCCGAGGCCGAGGTCGGCGCGCAGCCGGCGGACGACGGCGGGGTAGACGGTGAACGCCTCCGCCTGCCGGCCGGCGCCGTGCAGGGCGACCAGCAGGTGGGCGGCGACCCGCTCGTCGGTCGGGCGCTCCTCGTGCAGGGTGGTGAGTTCGGGGACGACCTCGCCGAACCGGCCGAGCCGCAGGTCGATCTCGATCCGGAGCAGGGTGGTGGCGAGGCGCTGGTCGGTCATGGTGGCGCGGGCGGACTGGGCCCAGCTGCCGGGCAGGCCCGCGAGCGGCTCGCCGCGCCAGATTTCCTCGGCCCGGCCCAGTACCGTACGGGCCTGGATGTCGTCGCCGTTCTCGGTGAGCCGACGGGCGTGGCGGGAAAGGTCGACGAAGCGCCAGTAGTCGATCAATTGGCGATCGGCATGAAGCGTATACGTGTGCGATCGGCTCTTGATGGTCGGGGCGTCGCGGGCCGCGCCGGGCCCCTCCTCGGCGGCGGCCTTCAGCAACTGCCTCCGAATGCGGGAGACAACGGTGTAGATGCCGGCCACCGCGCTGGGCGGAGGCTCCTCGTCCCACAGCCGGCTGGCCAGCGCCTCGTGGTTGAGCGGGCGGCCGACGTCCAGTGCCAGGGCGGCCAGCAGCCGCCGCCCCTGGTCCGAGCGAATTGCCGACAACTCGCCGTTCACCGAAAGTTCAACCGAACCCAGAAGGTGGAACTCCATTGTGACGCCCCCCGCCGGTTGGCTACCAGCTTGCCGTGTCGCAGGGAGCATCCCACGATTGCGGGGGCGTCATCCATACCGTGTCCCGCTGTACGGGGAGGCCTTATTGACACTAAACCCGGTCCGGCCGAGCCTCATGTGATATGGGAGTAACGCCGATTGTCGCACCACAGTGGCAACTCCCGTCACTTCTGTCCATCGTTCTACGGTTGGGGGAGCCAGTGGAGCCGGATCGGTTCGCGGCAACGGGAGTTCGGTATCGAAGCTCCGGCGGGAGCGGCCGATGAGAGAGGCGGACGGCACCCGCGAACCGCAGCACCCGCACGCCCCCCGGGAGCCCTCGTACCCCGGGGCGCACAACTCGGTCTCCGGGACCCGGGTCGGCGGCTCGGTCGTCCAGGCCGGGGAGATCCACCAGTTGACCGTCTACGGCCAGAGCGCCCCGCCGCCCGCCGCCCCGGCACTCCCGGTGCCCCGCCAACTCCCGCCGACACCGAGGCGATTGGTCGGCCGGGACGCCGACCTCGAAGCCCTGGACCGGGAGTTGGACGACTCGCCGGACGGCGCCGCCGACGTCACCGTGGTCGTCACCGGCCCGGCCGGCGTCGGCAAGACCGCGCTCGCCGCCAAGTGGCTGCGCCGCCTCGCCGACCGCTTCCCGGACGGCCAGCTCTACGCCGACCTGCGCGGCCACGCGCCCGGTGGCCCCACCGACCCGGTCGAGGCGCTCGGCGGCTTCCTGCGGGCCTTCGGCATCGCCCCGGTGCCGCGCGGCCTCGCCGAGGTCGCCGCGCTCTGGCGCTCGCTCGCCGCCGAACGCCGGATCGCCGTCCTGCTCGACAACGCCTCCACCGCCGCCCAGGTCCGCCCGCTGCTGCCCGGTTCGGAACACGCCGTAGTCGTCGTCACCAGCCGCCGCCGGCTCACCGGACTCGGCATAGACGGCGCCGTGTTCCGGCCGGTCGACGTGCTCTCCGACGACGCCTCGGTACAACTGCTCGCCCAGCGGGTCGGGGCCGACCGGGTGGCGCGCGAGGAGGACGCCGCCGCCCTCGTGGTGCAGCGCTGCGGCCGGCTCCCGCTCGCCGTCTGCCTGGCGGCCGCCCGGATCGCCGCCCGCCCGGTCCAGCCGCTCGCCGCCACCGCCGCGGCACTCGGCCACGAGTCCGAGGGGATCGCCGCGCTCGACGTCGAGGGGGAAGCCGTGCGGCACGCACTGGACGCGTCCTTCGCGGTGCTCGGGGCCGACACCGTCCGGCTGTACCGGCTGCTGGGCCTGCTGCCGTTCCCGGTCTTCACCCTCGACGTGGTCTGCGCGGTCGCCGGCCTGGAGCCGGCCGAGGCCGACCGGCTGCTCGGCGGACTCATCGACGTCCACCTGCTGGAGGAGATGAAGGACGGCTTCCGCTTCCACGACCTGGTGAAGCTCCACGCCCGGGCCCGCGCCGACGAAGTGCGGGAGCAGCCGGAGGGGCGGGCCGCCGTCGACCGCGTCTTCGACTGGTACCTCGCCTCCGCCACCGCCGCCGAGGCACTGCTGAGCCCCAGCCACCGCACCCTGCGCCGCGACTACACCAACCAACCGGTGCCGGGCGTGCGGGAGTTCGCGGACGAGCCGGACGCCGTCCGGTGGCTCGACGCGGAGACCGGCCGGCTCGCCGAGACCGTCCGCTGGGCCGCCCGGACCGGCCGGGCCGCCACCGCCTGGCAACTGGTCGACGCCATGTGGCCGCTGTTCCTGCGGCTGCGCCCGGCCCGGCTGTGGATCGAGGCCCACCGGATCGGCCGCACCGCCGCCGGTACGGACGGCGACCCCGACGGCCGGCTGCGGATGCTCACCTCCGGCGGCACCGGCCTGCGCAACGCGGGGGAGGGGGACCGGGCCGCCGAGTGGTTCACGGAGGCACTCCAGCTGGCCCGCGAGGCCGGGCGGCCGCTCGCCGAGGCCGATGCCCTCTACGGACTGAGCCAGACCCACCGCACGGCGGGCCGGCTCGCCGAGGCGGCCGACTGCCTGCGCACGACGGCCGAGCTCCGCGAGGCCGAGGGCTACCTCCGCGGCACCGCGCTCGCCCGGCTCGCGCTCGGCGACGTCCTGCTCGCGGACGGCCGCGCCGCCGAGGCCGTCCCCTTCATCACCGACGCCCACCGCGACCTCCTCGCCGTCCCCGCCGCCTACGAGGCGGCCCGCGCGCTCGCCTTCCTCGGCCAGGCCCACGCCGCCCTCGGCGCCCACGAGGAGGCCGCCCGGTGCTACGCGGCCGCACTCGCGGAGTTCCGCACGGGCGGCGCCCGCCACTGGGAGGCCCGCGTCCTCGAACTCACCGGCGACCTCGCCCGCACCCGCGGCGACCTGACCGCAGCAGCCGCCCACTACCGCGAATCCCTGTCCCGCTACGAGGCCCTCTCCGCCCCCGACACCACCCGCCTCACCGCCGCCCTGGGCGCCCTGGGTGCCCGGCCCGACCAGTAGCGGCGGGTGGGTGGTTGGGGGTTCCGGGCGGGGCGGCGTGTGGTCGGGCTGCTGCGACCCGTGCGGGCCCGCGCCGATCCGCCGTGTGGTGGGCCCGGCCTCCCCGCTCCGCATCCGGCGGGGAGGCCGGGCCCCCTGCGTCAGCCGGCCAGGGGGCAACCGAGGCAGGGGGATCGGGAGGTGTAGGCCGAGGCGGTCAGGGTGGTGATCTCGGTGAGCGTGCGGCCGGCGGCCAGCCAGGTGTGGGCGAGGGAGCCGACGGCGAGCCGTTGTGCGGGTGAGGGCGGGCCACTGCCCCCCGGGCGGAGCCGCAGTACCAGTCGCCCGCCCGTCCGGGTCAGCACGAGCAGTGTGCCGCCCTCGCCGTCGGCGGTGGCGACCGCGCAGCCGGGGTGGGCCCGCAGGACGGCGGCGAGCCGCTCGCGGGCCCGGCCGGGGGCGGTGGTGCCGAGGTGGAGCACGTCGGCGTGGTGGCGCCAGCGGGCGGCGTGGGGGTCGGCGAGGTCGAGCGCCAGGTGCTCGTCGACGAACGCCCGGGTCAGCGGCCCGCCGGAC
>NZ_JBHVER010000018.1:0-3530 GCF_042802195.1 Kitasatospora sp. NPDC057500
CGCCGGCCCCGGCGGTGATCGGGTGAGGTGGAGCCGGATCAGATGTCGATCCAGAACGCCTCCATCCAGCGGGCCTCGCCGATGCTGCCGATCCACTACGTAGGCGTCACCGTCGAACCTGACACTCGAAGGTGCATGGAGGTTCCAGAACTGGACAGCTTCGATGGGGGAGTGGGGCTCGGTCGCGGCAGATGATGACGGTGTGTCAGTGATGTCCGGGCTCCCAGTCGGCTGCCTGCGGCCTCTGGCCGGCCGGTCGGTCCGGTCCGAACCAGGGCAGGCACTCCCGCAGTCCCTCGATCTCCACCGGGACCGACCGGTGCTCCCGCCACTGTTCGGCGGTGAGGCGGAGCCGGCGGAGCAGGACGGCCTGCTCGCGGACGACGTGGTGCTCGATGCCGTCCTCGCGGTACCCCAGCTTGTCCGACACCCCCAGCGACGCCGTGTTGTGGGCGTAGGCGCCGGAGACGGCGTGGCGGGCCCCGAGCCCGGCGAAGGCCAGGTGGAGGACCGCGGCGCGCATCTCGGTGCCCAGGCCCTGGCCGTGGTGGCCGCGGCCGAGCCACGAGCCAGTGCGGACCTCGCGGAGGATGGCGAAGTCCCGGGCGCCGATGCCCTGCGTGCCCACGACGATGCCGTCCCGCAGCACCACGAGATTCAGCTCCCAGTTCGCCGGCTGCCATGCGCCCCAGCAGCGCCAGTGGTACTGCAGGACGCTGCGCGCCCGCTGTTCCGGTTCGGCGTCGGTCCAGGCGACCGTGAACGGCTGCACGGCCGGGTCGTGCACGCCCTCGGCGGCCAGGGACGCCAGTGCGGCGAGTCGGTCCGGATCCGGCAGCCGCAGTTCCAGGTGCGGGGTGGTCAGCCGTAGGCCGGCGAGCGGCCAGTGCGGGAGCAGGCTCATGCCCGGCAATTCTCCGCACCCTCCGCCGCCGTGGCCACTGGATATCGCGGACCTGGACGGGCCCGAGGGATGGTGTCCCGCGCGGGTGCGTCCACCCGCCGCCGGCACCTCCGGGCGGGACACCCAGCAGGCGTACGGCGGCGCGCGCTGGACCTACTGGGAGGGGAACGACCGGTACGTCTGCTCCACCGGGTTCGCCGTCCGCTACCCGGGGAGCCAGTACCGGATGATGACCAGCGCCGCGCACCGCGGCGACCAGGGCTCGCCGGCGTACAGCCTGCAGTACCCCGACAGCCGGTCGTTCGGTTCGGTCGGGCACCGCGACACGGACCGGGACGTCAACCTCGTCTACGCGGGCGACGGGGGCTTCTTCCAGCCGCGCACGTGGTGGGGTCCCTGGGCGGAGGCGTCGAACGCCGGCGACCAGCGGACCTGGCCGGTCAAGGGACTGCACCAGAACCACGTGGGGCAGCGGGTGTGCTCGTCCGGCTCGCAGTCGGGGGACATCTGCGACATCACGATCGAGGCCACCGAACAGACCGTCGTCTACAGCGACGGGATGACGGTCCAGCGGACCATCCGGGTCCACAAGCCCGACCAGCCCGTCTGGGGCCGGGGTGACAGCGGCGGTCCCGTCTCCCAGCCCGACGGCTCCGACCTGGAGAAGTACGGTCTCGAACTCGTCACCGAGTAGCCCGCGCAGCGCGGCGGGGCAGGGCGGCATAGCCTCGTGCCATGGTGCAGAGCAGGGCGAGCGATGTGGACGGCTACCTGGCCGAGGTCCCCGAGGAGCGCAGGGCCGTGCTGACGCGGGTGCGGGAGCTGTGCCGGGAGGAGCTGGAGGGCTCCGGCTTCGCGGAGGTCATGGCGTACGGGATGCCCGCCTACGAGCGGGACGGCTCCTGCGACATCGCGTTCGCCAGCCAGAAGCAGTACATCTCCTTCTACCTCATGCGCGCCGACGTCCGTGAGGCGTTCGCCCAGCGGCTGGCCGGGCAGGACATGGGCAAGGGCTGCCTGCGGTTCCGCAGGCCGGAGAAGACCGACTTCGGCCTGCTGCGGGACCTGCTCAGGGCCACCGCCACCCGGCCCGCCGGGGCCCGCTGACGGGTCGGGTGCGCCGATCGGCGGACGGGGGGTGGGTGTGCGGGTGTCGTCCCGGCCGGGTGGGGGGGGGTGTGCTGGTAGCTGTACCGCCATGTCCCATCACCTCAGCGGACCGAACCTCCGCTCGCCGCGCGGCGACGCCCGGCTCGACCTCACCGACCTGTTCGCCTTCCCGGCCGCCGGGGCGCCGGGGCGCACCGTCCTCGTCATGAACGTGAACCCGTACGCGCCCACCGGCGGGGCGGAGTTCCACCCGGACGCCGTCTACCGGATCAACATCGACAACGACGGGGACGACCGCGCCGACGTGGCCTACTCGTTCACGTTCTCCGCCCCGGCCGGCGGGGCGCAGGACGTCACCGTGCGCCGCGCGACCGGGGAGGCGGCGCAGCGGCACGAGGCGTTGGGGGACGTCGTCTTCGCCGACGTGCCGGTGGCCTTCGGGGACGCGCCGCACGTCGTCTCGTCGCCCTACGGCGGGTACCGGATCTCGGTCGGGCTGCGCAGCGACCCGTTCTTCGCGGACCTCGAAGGGATCGTCAACGACTTCACCTGGACCGGCAAGGACGCGATGGCGGAGGCCAATGTCCTCGGCATCGCGCTGGAGGTGCCGGACGCCGACCTCGGGCCCGAGCCGGGGATCGGCGTGTGGGCGCGGGTCAGCCTGCACCGGGACGGGCAGCTCGTCTCCGTCGACCGCGGGGCCCACCCCTCGCTCACCGCGTACTTCAACGCGGAGGAGGCCAAGGACGCGTACAACGCGGGGGAGCCGGCCGACGACTGGGAGAAGTACCGCGAGCCGTGGACGGCCGTGCTCCAGCACACCGGCGACTACACCACCGACGCCGCCACCGAGACGCTGAAGCTCGTGCTGCCCGACATCCTCCGCTACGACCGCTCCCGCCCCGCCGCCTACCCCAACGGCCGCACCCTCACCGACGACGTGACCTCCGTGCGGCTCGCCATGGTCTCCGGCGGCAAGGTCACCAGCGACCACATCCCCCCGCACACCGACCTGCTCCCCGCCTTCCCCTACCTCGGCCACCCCCACCCGTACCCGCCGGCGGGGTAGCCGGGGCCGTCAGGGCAGGAGGCACTGGGACTGCGGGTCGTAGCAGTTGAGGCCCATCGAGGAAGCCACCTGCGACGCGAAGACGGCCGCCTCCTCGGCCATGCTCCAGCGCATCGGGAAGTAGATCAGCGGACCGCTCGCCTCGCCGATCAGCGGGCCCGTCGACCACGGCGAGATGTCGTCCTCGTCCTCGGTCAGGTCGGGCCAGCGCTCCAGGAGCGCGGCGACGTAGGCCGCGATGCGCCCGGTCGGCGGCAGGTCCTGGCCGTCCGCACCGATGTACCGCTCGTACAGCTCGTCGAAGCACCGGCCGGCGGCGGCATCGTCCGCCGGTCGCTCGCCTTCCCACACCGCAAGATCGAAGCTCATGGGCGCAGCCTGCCACCCGGCACCGACAACCGGCCCCGGTCTTGGGGTGGGGAGTCGGACCCGCCGACTTCCCACTCC
>NZ_JBHVER010000018.1:3540-71308 GCF_042802195.1 Kitasatospora sp. NPDC057500
CGCCGCGGCCCCTGGGCGCACGGTGCCCCCCCCCACCCCCCCCCCGCCCCGGGCTGGGCTGGGGCCTCTGGCCCCCGCCGACTCCCCCCCCCCACGGCGGGGTCATCCGTGGGAGAGCGGGCGGCGCTCGCCGTAGCGGGCCTCGAATTCCGCGTCGCTGAGGGCATTGAGTTCCTTGCCGGTGATGCGGCCGGCCATCATGTCGGCGAGGAAGACCGGCATGGGGGTGGCGCGCATCGCGTCGGTCATGGGGCCGGGGACGAAGTGCACCTCGGTCTCGACGCGGCCGTCGGGGTGGAGCCGGTAGGTGCGGTAGCCGGGGCCGTCCAGGACGCGGTCGCGCGGGTTGATGCTCAGGTAGGAGGACGGGCAGACGTACACCGGGCGGCTCTCGAAGCTGCCGGAGAGGTCGCCGTGCAGGTGGCCCGCGCCGATCGCCCGGATCTCGGGGAAGTCGCGGACCAGCAGCGCGAGCGGGCTGTCGCCCTGGGCGTCCGGGGCGGTCTCGGGCAGCGGCGGCTGGTGGAGCCAGAGGAACACGTGCTCCGCCCGGGTGGCGGTCAGGATCGCGCGGGCGCGCTGCTCCTCGACCGGGGTGATGGCCGGCTGGGCGGCGGCGTGGACGCGGTCGTCGCGGTCGCGGAAGGTGCCGTCGGCGGCGGCCTCGCGCCCGTTGGCGTTGGTGTCCAGGAACAGCATCAGCCAGTTGCCGACCTGGACGGCGGGTTCGAGGTGCACGGTGGGGCGGGGGAGGCAGGCCTGCATCGGCTCCTGGCGGTCGTGGTTGCCGCCGAGGCAGTAGACGGGGGTGGGCAGCGCGTCGAGGATCCCGCCGAGCCGCTCGTAGGCGCCGGCTTCGCCGAGGTCGGCCAGGTCGCCGGTGGCGACCACCAGCGCGGCGTCCCCGACCGCGCCCGCGGCGTGGGCGAGCGCCGCCGCGAGTCCCTCCTCGGGCTCGTGGGCGACGAAGGACCGGGCGCCGGGGGCGTCGCGGAGGTGGGTGTCGGAGATCTGGACGATGTCGATGGTGCTGTCGTGCGGCATGTGCGGCCCTCGCTCTGCGGGTGCGGGACCGGCCACGGGGCCGTGGCCGGGCACTCCCGACGGTAGGGAAGTGGCAGTACTGCCATATGGCAGTTGTGTGAATTTCTGCGGCACGTTGCCCGGCGGCACCATGACGGTGGGGGCGGTGGCGAGTTTCGCCGCCGCCCCCACCGGCGTTCACTCCGCTTCCCAGGGCACCTCGCTCATGAAGCCCGTGCCGAGCAGCCGCACCAGGTTCCAGTAGTCGTCGTCATCCGCGTCCATTCCGTCGACGATCAGCCGGGCGGGCGGGAACGGCAGGCCGGGCCGCAGCCGGGACAGCTCGATCAGCCGGGCGCGGGTGGCGGCGCCGTCCATCCCGCTGTCCGTTCCGACGTCGAGGCCGGCCAGTGCGGCGCGGAGGGTGGGCTGGAAGGCGTCCTCGTCCGCCCAGATCCCCTCGACCTCCTCCAGTTCGATCGTCACGAACGCGCCCGGCGCCCGCTCCACCGCCCGCCGCAGCAGCGCGGCATGGGCGTCCAGCGGGCCCTCGCCGGCGAACAGCCCGTTCAGCACCGGCAGTGCGGCGTCGAGCTGCGCCAGCGCCCGCTCCTTGGCCACCAGCGGCGCGGTGGCCTCCACCTCCGGGTCCTCGTCGTCGTCGAGGTCGTCCTCGTCGACCGTGAACACCCCGGTCACCAGGTCCGCCGGACGGAACATCGCGAGCCAGAGCAGCGGCACGCAGGAGACGTCGTGCGCGACGACCCCGGTCTTCGGGTCGAACCCCGCCACCTGGCTGGAGGGGTAGAGGGACGGCGCGTCCGTGGAGCAGAGATATGAGTAGTTCGCCATCCCCGGAGGCTAGCGGCCCCCACCGACGGGGCGTTCCGGGCCGAGCCCGGTGACGGGCGGCTGCGGTGTGCCGGAGGCGTCAAGTCCGGGTCCGCGCCGGTCCGTTGATCGGGTGAACGGCGGTGGAACGTCCGGCATCCGGGTGAACGGGGCCGGGACGCTGGCGGTATGACGGAGACGACCCCGCCCTTCCCGCCACCGCCGCGTGGCGCCGCGATGACCAGGATGGCCCTGACCGTCCTCAGCGCGGCGGCCGAGGAGGCGCCCGAACGCGGGGACGGGGACGGGGACGGGAGCGGGGGCGGGCACGGGCGCTTCACCGAGTGCGGGGCGTGGGGGCGCGCGGGCGACGTCAGGTCGTTCGCCGTGCGCCTGCCGCCGCCCGCGCCCGCACCGCCTCCAGGGAGCGGCGGGGCGGGCCCGACCTGCGGGCGGTGATCGGCGGGTGGGCCGGGCGCGGGGTGTCCGCGGGCAGCGGATCGTCGAGGACGGCCGCCTGGGACGGGCACTGACCGGGGAGGCCCCCGGAGTGCCGCCCCTGGCCGGGGCCCTCGGGCCGGCCGCCTCCTCCCGATCGTCCGGCGGGCACCGGGAACCCGCCGATCAGGAGCCGCTGACCGGAGGCCGCCGGTCAGGCCTGCAAGGGCTTGGCCATGACGACCTCGCGGCTCACGCCGTCGGGCAGCAGGTCGCCCGGCTCGCCGGTGTCCGTGTAGCCGGCGCGCCCGTAGAGGGCGATGGCGTGCGCGTTGTGCGGCATCACGGCGAGGCGGAGGGCCGGGAAGCCCTGCCCGGCGGCCCACCGCTCGATCGCGTCGATCAGCCGGGCGCCGACGCCCCGGCCGCGCGCGGGCGGCCCGACCCACATCGAGATCAGCTCGACGTACCCGTCCGCCGGCACGCCGGTCGCCATCGCGGCGGGCTCGCCGTCCACGAAGGCGACCAGGTCCAGGGCACCGGGGATCTCCAGCCGCGAGCGCCAGCGCTCCTCGCGGTCGCCCTCGCCCTGCCAGTCGGCGAGGGCGGAGCCGAAGGCGTACGGCGCCTCGGCCAGGGCGGCCAGCCGCAGCTCGCGCCAGAGCGGCCAGTCGTCGGACGTCAGTTCGCGCAGTTCGATCACGGTGTCGACGATGCCCCGTCGCGTGCCGCGCGGACAACCGGTTTACCGCGTCAGCCGGCGAGCGGCGGGTCGAGGCGGGCGAAGGCCTCCTGGCGGCGGTAGGGGAAGTAGGGGTACGGCGCGGTGCGCAGGCTCGCGGCGTCCAGCCGGGCGACCTGCTCGGCGGTCAGTTCCCAGCCGACGGCGCCGAGGTTCTGGCGCAGCTGCTCCTCGTTGCGGGCGCCGATGATGACGGAGGAGACGGTGGGGCGGCGCAGCAGCCAGTTGATCGCCACCTGGGGGACGGTGCGGCCGGTCTCCTCGGCGATCGCGTCCAGCGCGTCGACCACGTCGTGGAGCAGCTCGTCGTCGACCGGCGGGCCGTAGTCGGCGGTGTCGTGCAGGCGGCTGCCGGCCGGGATCGGGGCGCCGCGGCGGATCCTCCCGGTGAGGCGGCCCCAGCCGAGCGGGCTCCAGACCAGGGCGCCGACGCCCTGGTCCCGGGCGAGCGGCATCAGCTCCCACTCGTAGTCGCGGCCGACCAGGGAGTAGTAGACCTGGTGGGCGGCGTAGCGGGGGCGGGCGTCGCGGTCGGCGGCGGCGAGGGACTTCATCAGCTGCCAGCCGGAGAAGTTGGAGACGCCGGTGTAGCGGACCTTGCCGGCCCGGACCAGGTCGTCGAGGGTGGCGAGCACCTCCTCGACGGGGGTGGCGGCGTCGAAGGCGTGCAGCTGGAAGAGGTCGAGGTAGTCCGTGCCGAGGCGGCGCAGGGCGCTGTCGACGGCGGTGACCAGGCGGGCGCGGGAGGTGCCGGCGTCGTTGGGGCCGTCGCCGGTGGGCAGGCCGGCCTTGGTGGAGATCAGCACCTGGTCGCGGCGGCCCTTGACGGCCTGGCCGAGGACCTCCTCGGAGGCGCCGTCGGAGTAGACGTCGGCGGTGTCGAACAGGGTGAGGCCGGCGTCGATGGCGATGTCGAGCAGTCGGCGGGCGTCGTCGGGGCCGGTGTCGCCCCAGGCGCCGAAGAGCGGGCCGCGGCCGCCGAAGGTGCCGGTGCCGAGGGAGAGGGCGGGGACGGTGAGGCCGGACGCGCCGAGGCGGCGGTACTCCATGGGAGGTTCCTTTCACTAACGGGACTGTTGTGCCGTTAAGATGTCCCGACCCTAGCACTGTCGACGAAGCTAATGGAACAGGAGTCCCGTTAATGACTGCATCGGGTGCGCAAGGCATGCAGAGGCCGGGCGGCCGCACGGCGCGGGTGCGGACCGCCGTGCTGAAGGCGGCCGAGGACGCCCTGGTCGAGGTCGGCTTCGCCGGGCTCGACCTCGGCGACGTCGCCCGGCGGGCGGAGGTCGGGCGCACCACCGTCTACCGGCGCTGGGGCTTGGTGGGCGCGCTGCTCGCGGACGTCCTCACCGACATGGCCGAGCAGTCCCTCCCGCGCACCCGCACCGGCTCGCTGCACGAGGACCTGCGCGCCAACGCCCGCCTGGTCCAGCGCACCCTGGCCGACCCCCGGCAGGGCGCCCTGTTCCGCGCCGTCCTGGTCGCCGCCACCTGCGACGCCTCCGCCGCCGAGGCCCTGCACCGCTTCTACCGCGTCCGCGTCGAGGCCTGGGCCCCCTGCGTGACGGAGGCCGTCGAACGCGGCGACCTCCCGCCCGGCACCGACCCCGCCGAAGTCGTCCGCGCCGTCTCCGCCCCCCTCTACTACCGCATGCTCACCACCCCCGACCCCCTGGACGAGGCCGCCGCCGACCGCGCCGCCGACGCCGCCGAAGCAGCGGCCAGGGCAGGCGTCTTCCGGCGGCCGTGACCGGCCGCTTCGAGGAGCCGGGCGCACCAGGCGCAGAAGGAGTGCGAGGCCCGGCACGGTCCGGCCCAGCACGAGTACGACCGGATCAGGGAGGAGCGACCGTGAACCACAGCGGGTGGAGGACCCGGCGGACCAGGAAGCTCCTGGGCGAGACGGTCGAGGAGTCCGCGGCCTACGTGGAGGCCGGGTACGCGTTCGCGCTCGGCCGGGCGGTGTACGACCGGCGGACCGAACTCGGGCTGTCCCAGAGTGAACTCGCGCGGCGCGCGGGCATGACGCAGCCCCAGGTGTCGACGATCGAGGGCGGCGGTTCGCTGCCGACGCCGCCGCTGCTCCGGCGGCTTGCGCGGGCGCTGGACGCGGCGCTCGCCATCGACCTCGACGGGGATGCCTCCTCCTTCGTGTTCTCGCCGCACGGGGACCGCCCCGAGGGCCTAGGGGCGGCGGCCGAGGGGGGTGGTGTGGTGGGTGATGAAGGACCGGGCCTGGTCGGGGGTGAGGGGGTGGGCGAAGAGGTAGCCCTGGCCGAGGGGGCAGCCCATGGCGGTCAGGAGGTCGCGCTGCTCGGGGTGTTCGATGCCCTCGGCGATGACCTGGACGTCCAGGGTGTCGGCGATCCGGGTGATGCCCTCGACCAGGGCGTACTGCTGCTGGGAGAGGCCGAGGCCGTCGATGAAGGACTTGTCGATCTTCAGTACGGAGATCGGGAACTCGCGCAGGTAGGAGAGCGAGGAGTAGCCGGTGCCGAAGTCGTCGATGGCGATGCCGACGCCGAGTTCGCCGAGGGTGCGCATGTCGGTGTGCACGCGGTCGTCGCGGCGCATCAGGACGGACTCGGTCAGCTCCAGGACCAGGGACTGCGGCGGGATGCCGGAGGTGCGCAGGGCGCCGCGGACCACGTCGACGAAGCCGGCGTCGCGGAACTGGCGGGCGGAGACGTTGACGTTGACGCGTAACGGGGGCAGGCCGGCGGCGGCGCGGGCGGGGGTGCTGAGGGCGTGCCAGGCGGCCGCCTCCTGGGCGGCGCGCTCCAGGACCCAGGCGCCGAGCGGCACGATCTGGCCGCTCTCCTCGGCGAGCGCGATGAACTCGTCGGGCAGCACCATGCCGCGCCGGTCGTGCGGCCACCGCACCAGGGCCTCGAAGGCCACCAGGTCACCCGTCCGGAGGTCGACGATCGGCTGGTAGTACAGCCGGAAGGCGGACTCGGCGATCGCGGTGTCCAGGTTCTCGTTCAGCTCGTGCCGCGCCATCAGTCCGGCCTGCAGCGCCGGCTGGTAGAGGCACCACTGCCGCTTGCCCGCCGCCTTCGCCGAGTACAGCGCCAGGTCGGCGTGGCTCAGCAGCTCGGTGGCGTCCACGCTGTCCTCGGTCGTCGCCACCCCGATCGACGCCGACACCCGCACCGCGCCCGCGCTCAGCTTGAACGGCTCGGTGAACGCCGCCAGCACGCCCTGTGCGATCGCCCCGACGTCGGCCGGCTCCAGCGCGTCCTCCACCAGCACCGCGAACTCGTCGCCGCCGAGCCGGGCCGCCGTGTCGGAGGCGCGCAGCGCGGTGGAGATCCGCAGCGAGACGGCGACCAGCAGCTCGTCCCCGACCGCGTGGCCCTGGGTGTCGTTGACCATCTTGAAGTCGTCCAGGTCGATGAAGAGCACCCCGGTGACGGCGCCGCTGCGCTCGCCGCGGGAGAGCGCGTGGCCGACCCGGTCCAGGAAGAGCACCCGGTTGGCCAGTCCCGTCAGCGAGTCGTGGAAGGCCCGGTGGGTCAGCTCGCGCTCCATCTGCCGCTGCTCGGTGACATCGCGCAGGGTGAGCACCAGGCCGCCGACCGTCGGGTCCTCGCGCAGGTCGTTGCAGCGCACCTCGACCTCGATCGGGGAGCCGTCGGCCCGCAGCAGCCGCCAGTGCTCACGCTGGGTGTCCGGACCCGAGCGGCCGGCGCCGGTGACGGCGGGGCCGCGCATCCGGGCCAGCGCCTTGCCGACCGACCGGCTGTCCTCGGGCGGGACGAGGTCGGTGAGCAGGGTGCCGACCAGGCGGGGGTAGCCGAGGACGCGCCCGGCGGAGGAGGTGGAGGCGTAGCGCACCGAGTCGTCGTTGTCGAGGATGAGGATGACGTCGCTGGCGCTCTGCACCAGGGTGCGGAAGTACGCCTCGCTGTCGCGCCGGGTGATCTCCTGGCTGAGCATGACGCGCTCGACGGCGAGGGCGGCCTGTGCGGCGAGGATCTCCAGCGAGCCCCAGAGGCTGGTCAGCTCCTGCTCGGTGCCGGTGACGATGAGCGCGCCGATCAGCGGGTCGCCGGAGGGGCGCTCGGCGAGGGTGAGCGGGCAGAGCAGGGCGCTCGGCATGCCGTCCAGCCGGGCGGCCAGCTCGCTGCCGATGTCCTCGACGGGCAGCAGTCTGGTCTCCCGGTAGGCGGCCAGCGCGAGCACCTCGTCGGAGTCGCGCTCGGCGCCCAGGCGGTGGCGGCCCGCGCCGCGCTCGGCGTGCCGCACGTGCAGCACGCCGCTCTCGGTGACGGCGAGCAGCGCGACGTGGCCGGGCTCGGTGGGCATCAGGGTGGAGGCGGCGGCCTGGACGGCGTCGGCGACCTCCTCGACGGTGACGGCCGCGGTGAGCGAGGAGCCGGCCTCGCGCAGCGCGCGCTCGCGGGCGACGGCCTGCCGGCGGGCCCGCACCACGACCGCCAGCCGGGCGAGCACCAGCAGGTAGAGGACGGCGGAGAAGGCCCCGATGACCCCGGCGTTGCTGGTGTTCCCGTTGCTCGCCTCGACCATCAGGATGGTCGGTGCGATCAGCGAGGCCCCGGCGAGCAGGACGAGCCGGCCGGGGCCGATGTCCGGCTGCTGGCTGGGGATGGGCCTGGTCAGCTCGACCATCGAGGGGTGCAGTGCGGCGGCGCCCCAGGCGGTGTAGAAGGCGGCCCAGCCGAGGTCCACGGGGGTGCCGATGCGCCAGTCGCCGTGCAGCACGATCAGCCCGTACAGGATGTCGGAGACCAGCAGGCCGACCGTTCCGGCGGCGAGCAGCTGGAGCGAGCGGCTGACCCCGCCGCGCGGCACCACCAGGCGCAGCAGCAGGGCGAGCACCACGACGTCGCCCAGCGGGTAGGCGATCGAGACGGCCTTCTGGAACCAGTCGAGGTCGGGGTTGCGGGCGTAGGGGAGGATCAGGTAGATCCAGACGAGCAGCGCCAGGCCCATGGTGAGGATGAGCGCGTCCAGCAGGCTGGCCCGGTCCTGATGCGCCGTCCGCCACCGGATGAAGCCCAGCACGCCCGCCGCGTAGAGCAGGTACTCGGCGAGGTAGAAGCCGTCGGCGACGGAGGGGAAGGGGCTGCCCAGGTGCAGGAACTGCATCTGGACGACCTGCACGACCTCGCCGGCGGTGAAGCTGAGGTTGGCCAGCGCCAGCAGGTACCAGTAGACGGCGTGCGAGGGGCGGTTGAGGCGGACGCCGACCACGATGGCGGCGACGCCGCCCAGGCCGACGCCCGTCCACCAGATGATCCGCTGGGAGGGGTTGGTGTAGTAGATGCCGGTGAACAGCACCATCCACGCCAGGTAACAGACCATCAGGCGTTGGCGCCGACGTGTCAACGAGCTACCTCCTCCTCGGCGTCACCGCGCCCGCCCGCGGACGGGCGGTGGGGTCCGGGCAGGGGCTCGCGAGCGTCCGAGCCGGGCCGGGGAGGTCCGGTCTGACGTTCGAAATGGGCCTTGAGTGCGTATAGTCGGAAATGTCGCACCTCCCAGCATTCTGCCGCCACAGCACGAGGTCAAGCCGGTGGATGACGTAGCAGACAGCGCACGGGGAGCACGTCCCGGAGCGCGTTCCGGGCGTCACGCCGTGCTGGTCAACGAGGACGGTCAGTACGCGATCTGGCCGGGGGGCCTCACCGTGCCGGGCGGCTGGCGCACGGTGTTCGGGCCCGCCCCGCACGAGGAGTGCCGCCGCTACGTGGACCGCGAGTGGCGCCCGGCCGGACTCGGCGTCGGAGCGGGTGCAGGGGCCACCGGGACGGGCACCGGGACCGGGTTAACCGTCCACGGCCTGGTCCGGGCGCGCGCCGCGCACGACCCGCGCGCCCTCGCCGTGCTCGCGGACGGCGAGAGCCTCGACTACGGCGGGCTGGACGCGCGCAGCGACCGGCTGGCCGCCGTGCTGCGCGCCCTGGGCGCCGGGCCGGAGCGGATCGTCCCGGTGTGCCTGGAGCGCGGAACGGACCTGGTGACCGCCTGGCTCGCCGTGCTCAAGGCCGGCGGGGCCTTCCTGCCGCTGGACCCGGCGCACCCGCACCGGCGGCTGGCCGCACTGGTCGCCGACTGCGGCGCCCGCCTGGCCGTGGCGGGGGAGGGGACGCGGTTCCCGGGCGTACGGGTGGTCGCACCGGGCGAGGGCGCCGAGCGGACGGACCCTCCGGAGCCCGTGCCGGACACCGGAGGGCCGGACGACCTGGCGTACCTGATCTACACCTCCGGCACCACCGGCACCCCCAAGGGCGTGGCCGTCACCCACCGCGCGCTGGCCTTCACCCTGGGCCGGGTGACCGACGCCTACGGGCTCGCCCCCGGCGACCGGGTGCTGCAACTCGCCGCGCTCGGCTTCGACACCGCGCTGGAGCAGGTCCTCGCGCCCCTGGCCGCCGGGGCCACCGTCGTCCTCGGCGGCGCCCGCACCTGGGCGCCCACCGAGCTGGCCCACCGGATGGCCGGGCTGCGGCTGACCGTCGCCGACCTCACGCCCGCCTACTGGCACCACCTGCTCGGCCTCTTCCCGCCCGGCGGGCCCGCGCCCGAGGGGCTGCGGCTGATCGTGGTCGGCGGGGACACCGTGCACGAGGACGACTGCCGCGCCTGCCTGGAGCGGCTGCCGGGCGTGCGGCTGGTCAACGCCTACGGGGTCACCGAGGCGGCCGTCACCTCCACGCTCGGCGAGCTCACCCCGCGGGTGCTTGCCGCGCCCGGCCCGCACGGCCCCGGCACCCACGGACCGGGCGCGCCGGTGCCGATCGGGCGCCCGCTGCCGGGGGTGCGGGTGCACGTGCTGGACGCCCGGCTCAGCCCGGTGCGGCCCGGCGAGAAGGGCGAGATCCACCTCGGCGGGCCCGGCCTGGCCCGCGGCTACTGGAAGGCGCCCGGCCTGACCGCCGAGACGTTCCTGCCCGACCCCTACGCCCCCGCCCCCGGCGAGCGGATGTACCGCACCGGCGACGCCGGACGCTGGCGGGCCGACGGCACCCTGGAGGTCCTCGGCCGCTTCGACGACCAGCTGAAGGTCCGCGGCCACCGCGTCGACCCCGCCGAGGTCGAGTCGGTGCTCGCCGCCCACCCCGACGTCCGGCAGGCCAGGGTCGCGGCCGACGGCGGCGGCGACAGCCGCGTCCTCACCGCCTACTACACGCTCACCGACCGGGCCGCCTCCGGCCCGCGCGCCCGGCGCGGCCGGATCCGCGCCTACCTCGCCGAACGGCTGCCGGACTTCATGGTCCCGGCCGAGTTCGTGCCGCTCGCCGCCATGCCGCTCACCCCGGCCGGCAAGATCGACCGGCGCCGGCTGCCCGACGCCCCGCCGAGGGTGCGCCGGCCCCGCGACGGGCGGGCGGACGCGGGCGGAGCGGCGGCAGCGGCGGCAGCGGCGGCGCCCGTCCGCGCGGACGCCTCGCCGAACGCCTCCCCGAACGGCCCGGTGACCGGCCCGGTGACCGGCCCGGCGGCGGGCGGCGCGGCCGGCACCGGCGACGGGTCCGCCGTCGAGGCGGGCGTCGCCCAGCTCTGGTCCGAACTCCTCGGCATCGGCGCACCCGGCCCCGCCGACGACTTCTTCGACCTCGGCGGCAACTCCCTGCTCGCCATGGAGATGCTCGCCCGCGCCCGGATCATGTTCGGCATCGACGTCACCCGGATCCGCTTCCTCACCCGCGCCCTGCTGCGCGACGCCACCCTGCGCGCCTTCGCCGCCGCCACCCTCGCCGCCCGCACCGGCACCACCACCCCCGGCCCCCGCGAGGCCGCCGTCGACTGGGCCGCCGAAGCCCGCCTCGACACCCCCCTGCGGCAGTCCTGGAGCCCCGCCCCCTCCCGCGCCGAACCCGCCGAGATCCTGCTCACCGGCGCCACCGGCTTCTGCGGCGCCCACCTGCTGGACGCCCTGCTGCACACCACCGACGCCCGCGTCCACTGCCTGGTCCGCGCCCCCGACGAGGAACACGCCCTCGAACGCCTGCGCGCCGCCCAGCAGCGCTACCTGCGCCACGACCTCGCCGACCGCCGCGTCGTCCCCCTCGTCGGCGACCTCGCCGAACCCCGGCTCGGCCTGACCGGCCGACGCTTCGAACGGCTCGCCGGCAGCCTCGACGCCATCCACCACCTCGGCGGCCAGGTCAACTTCATCTACCCCTACCACCAGCTGCGCGCCGCCAACGTCGCCGGCACCCGCGAGGTGATCCGCCTCGCCGGCCACTCCCGCGGCATCCCCGTCCACTACCTCTCCACCCTCGCCGTGCTGGCCGGCTTCGGCCCGGCGGGCGTGCGCGAGGTCGCCGAACGCACCCCGCTCGCCCACCCCGACCGGCTCGCCGTCGGCTACGTCGAGAGCAAGTGGGTCGCCGAACAGCTGCTCCACCACGCCGCCGCGGGCGGACTGCCGGTCACCGTGCTGCGCACCAACGACGTCACCGGCGACCTGCGCACCGGCGTGATGAACACCGGCACCGAGATCTGCGCGCTGATCAAGTACATCGCGGAGAGCGGCACCTGCCCGGACGTCCGGCTGCCGCTCGACTTCGTGCCCGCCGACCGCTTCAGCCGGGCGATCTGCCACGTCGTCGCCCACGCCCCCGCCATCGGCGAGGTCTACCACCTCACCTCGCCCCGCCCGGCGGACCTCGCCGACCTCGCCGCACGGCTGCGCGCCCGCGGCCACCCCGTCGACCACGTCCCCTACCCGCAGTGGGTGCAGGGCCTGGTCCGGTTCGCCGCCGGACACCCCACCCACCCGATGACGCCCTTCGTGCCGCTCTTCGTCGACCGCGTCCCCGGCACCGGGCTGTCCATCAGCGAGCTGTACTTCCGCCCCACCTTCCCGCGCTTCGACCGGGCCAACACCGACCGGGCGCTGGCCGGCAGCGGCGTGGAACTGCCCGCCGTCGACGACACCCTGCTCGACTTCTACCTCGACCGGCTGACCGCGGAGGGCTTCCTCGCCCCGCCGCAGGAGGCCTCGCCGCTGGAGGCCCTGCGATGACCGCCACCGCCCCCGACGAGCTCTTCGCGGCGCTCGACGTCGCCCGGGCGCCCGCCGACGGCCCGGCCGCGTTCGGCGCCGACCTCGCGCCCGCCACCCTGCTCGCCGCCTACCGGCGCGGGCTGTTCCCGCTGCCCGCCGCCGACGCCTACGCGAGCGCCTTCAACGAGGCCCGCTCCGAACAGGCGGTGGCGGCGGGCCGGGTCGCTCTGCTGCCCGGCCCCGACCACGGGGCGGACCCCTACGCGCTCGCCTGGTGGTCACCCGACCCGCGGCCGCTGCTCGACGCCGACGGCGTCCAGCTGGGACGCAAGCTCTCCCGGCTGCTGCGCAACCGCCTCGACTGGTGGACCACCGCCGACCAGGCCTTCGGGGACGTGCTCGCCGCCTGCGCCGAGGGGCGCGAACCGCCATGGCTCACCCCGGAGTTGCAGGAGGCGCTGACCGGGCTGCACCGGCTCGGCGCGGCCCACAGCGCGGAGGTGTGGCAGGACGGGGAACTGATCGGCGGGGTGTTCGGCATCGCCTCCGGGCCGGTGCTCAGCCTGGACTCGATGTTCCACCGCCGGCCCGACGCCGCCCGGGTCGCCGTCGCCGACCTCGCCGCCCGCTTCGCGGCCGCCGGCGGCCGGCTGCTCGACGCCCAGTGGGACTCCCCGCACGTGCGCTCGCTCGGCGCCGTCCCGCAGCCCAGGGAGCGCTACCTCGCGGTGCTCGCCGAGGAGGCCGAGCCCCCCGGGCCGCTGGAGACCGGCCGGCTCCCGGCCGCCCGGCTCGCCCCGGAGCGCCCCCGCCGCCCGCGCCCGCACGGGCTCCCGCGCGACCACCGGCACCCCTACCGCAACGCCCGCCGGGCCTGACGGTCCGTCACCCGCGTTCCGCCGGGCCGACGGTGACCCGGACGGTGGACGTGCGGACCGTCCCGGCCGGACCGCCGGCGGTGAGCGTCGCGGTGTAGGTTCCGGCGGCCGGGTAGTCGTGGTCGACGAACCCGTACCCGGGCTCGACCGCGCGCGGCGCGCTGCCGTCCCCGAAGTCCAGCGCCGCCGTGCCCGGTGTCCAGCCGGTCGAGTACCCGACCGCGAACCGGGCGTTCAGCGGGTGGCCCGGCCGGGGGCGGTGGCGGGCGCTCAGGCCGACCCGCAGCGGGTCCTGGAGCTCGATGGCGCCGCGGTCCCGGTAGCCCCAGGCGCTGGTGCCGGCGAAGCGCGGGTGGTCGGCCGCCTCGGCGCCGAGGAGGTCGGTGGCCAGGGTGCCGAGGGCGGCCGGGTCGGCGGCGTCCGTCAGGCCCGTCGCGGCGGTCGGCGTGTAGTCCTCGCGGTCGGCCGGGAACCCCGGGTCGACGGCGTTGTCGCTCGCGCCCTGTCCGATCGCCCGGAAGGCCTCGGGGGTGGCGAACGGGGTGCCGCCCCAGGAGTAGGCGTACGGGCCCCACGGCACGACGGTGTTGTAGTCGACCCTGGTGCTCCGGACGGACCCGGCCGACACCACCAGCGGGATCGCGGTGGGCGGCGTGCCGCCGCAGCGCGGGGCGGGACGCTTGGCCAGGATGTTGTTCTCGGCCACCGACCCGGTGGAGTTCCCGGCGAACTCCAGGTCGCTCCCGCAGTTGCGCCCGAAGGTGTTGCCCACCACGATCGTGCCGGGCGCGTCGGTGACCAGCACGCCCCGGCCGGAGCCCCCGGTGATCAGGTTGGTGGTGACGACCACGCCGGACGTCCCGGTGTCGACGGCGACGCCGCTCACGGGCGCGGCGGAGATCCGGTTGCGGCTCACCGTGACGGACGAGCCCGCTCCGGTGACCCGGACGCTCGGGGTCGCCGCCGGGAACGCCCGCACGCCGCCGCGGACCGGGTCGCCCGCCTCGATGTCGTTGTGGTCCACGGCGATCCGGGTGGAGTCCTTGACCAGCACGCCCTCCTGCGGGGCGTCCAGGCGCAGGCCGGTCACGGTGACGTCGTGCACGCCCTCGAACACGAAGGCGTGCGGCGCGGGGGCCGACCCCCGGGTCCAGTGGCGCGTCCCCACGGAGGCGTTCGGCGCGTGGACGGTCGGCTCGGCGCCCTGGAAGACGATCGGCCGGCCGGGCTCGCCGGAGTGCCGGACGGTGACCTGGCCGGTGAACCGGCGGCCCGGGGCGAGCTGGACGGTCTGCCCGGGGCCGGCCGCGTCGGCGGCGGCCTGGACGGTGCAGAACGGCCGCTCCCGGGTGCCGGTCCCGGAGTCCGAGCAGTTCGAGCGGGGGCCGTTGTCGACGTGGAGCACGGCTTCCTCGGCCTGCGCGGCGGACGGGAGCACGGCCCCGGTGACCGCGGAGCCCGCGATCGCGAGGGCGAGGCCGACCTGACGGGATGCTGGCATGGGCTGGATCCTCCAGTGGTCATGGAGCTGACGTATCGACAGGAACCTTGTGGACGGGGGCGGATGCAGGGGGCTGCACGAGTATCCCCGAGCCCCGCGCGCCGCCTCAACCGGAGGCGGTCCGCGCCCCGCGCCGCCGGTCGGGGACCGTTCCGGCGCGTACCGGTTTGGGTCGCGGCGGGCGGGGGGACTGAAGCGGACATGTTGTCAGTAGTGGTGGCCCCCTGGGGCGATGAGCCGGTGTTCGAGCGGAACGGGGACGTGCCGCACGACGCCGCGAGCACGATGAAGATCGCGGTGCTGGCCGCGCTGCGCCGGACCGGCGCGGATCCGCGCGAACCGGTGCCGGTGGTCAACGCCTTCACCTCGCGGGCCGGCGGGGAGTTCGCCAACGATCCGGAGTGGGACAGCGACCCGGTGCCGTGGACGCTGCTCGGCGCCACCGTGCCGCTGGGGCTGCTCACCGAGCGGATGATCACCCACTCCTCCAACCTCGCCGCCAACCTCTGCCTGGCCCGGGCCGGCCACCCGGCCGTGGACGAGGTGTGGCGGCGGGCCGGCGCCACCCGCAGCGCCAGCCCGCGCGGCATCGAGGACCACCCGGCGCGGGACGCGGGGGTGCACAACCGGGTCACCGCGCGCGACCTGGTGCGCCTGGTGCAGTCCCTGGACGGCGAACCGGATCTGCTCGACCTCCTGGAGCGCAACGCCTTCCGGGTCGACCTGGCGGCCGGGCTGCCGCCGGGGACCAGGGTCGCGTTCAAGAACGGCTGGTTCCCCGGCGTGCGGCACTGCGTGGGCCTGGTCCGCCCGGACGACTGCCCGCCGTACCTGCTGGCCGTCTGCTACACCGGACCGCTCGCCTCGGGCGCCGACGGGGCCGCCGAGGACCCGGCCGCCCGGCTGCTGGCGCGGGTCTCGGCGGCGGTGTGGGAGCGGCGGCACGCGATCAGTGGCGCCCCGGCTCTTGCAGGCCCGCCAGTGCCTGCTCGTTGAGCAGGTTGATCCGCACGAAGCCCGGGTGGCCCGGGAGTTCGAAGTGGCGGCCGTCCAGGGCGAGCAGCCGCTCCGGCGGGGCGGCGGGGCGGGCGAACAGGAAGTAGCCGGTCTCGATCCGCTCCTGGGCCTCCAGTGCGCCCGCCCCGGTGAGGCGCTGGTGGTTGGCGCGCACGTGCTCCAGGAGGCGGTGGTTGCCCTCGATCAGCATCAGGTCGGCGGCCCGGTGGGCGAACAGCCGGTCGGCGAGGGTGACATCGCCGTGCAGGTTGAGGTGCAGGTCCGCGAGCGGCTCCCGCAGCCGCTCCGGGACGAGCAGGTGGGCGCAGCGGTAGCCGTGGATGGACAGGTACTTGGTGGGGCAGACCATCCGCAGCGTGAGGTCGGCGGGCAGTGCGGCGGAGTCCTCGCGCCGCCCGCCGTCCCAGCGCATGTACTGGAAGGTGCCGTCGACGAACACCAGCGAGCCGGTGGCGAGTTGCCACTCGGCGAGCTGCTTCAGCACCATCCGGGGCACCCGCCGCCCGGCGTACCAGACCGGGTCGGTGAGCAGCAGGACGGTGCGCTCGTCCGGCAGCCGCAGCTCGAACCCCGGCTGGTGGGCGTGCGCGCCGGCGACCGGGACCGGCTCGATGCCGAACAACCGGAAGAAGTAGGCGAACTTGTAGTAGACCGGCGGCAGGTAGTGGATCCGGGTGCGGCCGGTGGTGTGCAGCCAGGTGCAGAAGGTGCCGAGCAGCGCGCTGGCGCCGCCGGCCGGCACGACCCGGTCCGGGGAGCACGGCTCGGCGTCGTAGCCCTCGTGCAGGCGGGCGATCTTGGCGCGCAGCGCGGCGTCCTCGTCGAGCGCCGCGTAGCGGGTGACGTCGCCGAGCCGGTACGGCGGGGTGTGCGCGAGGTCGCCGAGGTAGTCGGCCACGAAGGGGTGGCCGCCGTTGTAGTCGGAGACGAACAGCCGCCCGTCCGGTCGTTGGCGGGCCCGTTCCACGGCCTCGTGCAGATCGAGCATGCGGAACAACGACGGCGTCATCCGTCCCCCCTCGGGCGCTGGCCACTTTGTCGGACGGGCGTCAAGTCTGTCCGGGGCCCGGCGCGGACACAAGTCCGCACCGGGCCCGGGTGGTTCGCGTGCGGGCGACCGGACGGGAGGGCGCGCGGGTCAGTAGGGCTTGACGAGTGCGTGCGCCGCGCCGGGGATGCCGACCTTCAGCAGCTCGTCCTCCTCCGGGGTGGTCGGCGTGCCGGTCTCCTGCTTGAGGATCGCCCGGGACAGCGCCTGCACGAACATGGCGCGCGGCCGGCGGCGCTCCTCCCAGGCGGCCAGCGCGGCGGGCACCGCTTCGGCGGAGTCCAGGCACTGGGCGAGCACCAGGGCGTCCTCGACGGCCATCGCGGCGCCCTGCGCCAGGTGCGGGGTGGAGGCGTGGGCGGCGTCGCCGGCCAGCACCACCCGGCCGACGTGCCACGGCTCCTCGACGGTGACCTGCGAGATCCGCGAGTACACCACCGCCGCCGGGTCGGTGACCCGGGCCAGCGCCTCGGCGATCGGGCCGCCGAAGCCGGCCAGGCGCTCGCGCAGCTGCTCGTGGGCGCGCTCCGGGTCCGGGCGGAAGTCCTCGGCCTCGGCGAACACCGAGCCCAGGTACATGAGTTCGTCGCTGATCGGGGTCAGCAGCGCCTTGGCTGCGAGGTTGCCGGTGGACATCACCACGCCCTGCACCTCGGGCGAACGCGGCAGGGTGACGCGCCAGTTGGCGAAGCCGGTGTACTCGGGCGCGTACTTCCCGCCGTAGAGCCGCTTGCGCAGCGGCGAGCCGATGCCGTCGAAGCCGACCACCAGGTCGTAGCGGGCGCTGCTGCCGTCGGACAGGGTGACCGCCACCTCCTCGCCCTCGTCGGCGAGTTCGGCGACGGTGGTGCCGAAGCGCAGGGTCGCCCCGGCGGCGGTGGCGGCCTCGCCCAGCACCCGGGCGAGCGCCGGGCGGGGGATGCCGTTGTTGGACGGCGCGCCGTCCATCCGGGGCTGCGGGATCTTCGCGAGGACGCCGCCGGCCGGGTCGCAGATGGTCAGCACCTCCCACTCGAAGCCGACCGCCAGGCACTGCTCCAGCACGCCGATCTCGCGCATCACGTGCAGCGCGTTGGAGGGCTGGATGATGCCGACGCCGAGCGCCTCCGGGGCGTCGCGCAGCTCGACGACGTCGACCCGGTGGCCGCGGCCGGCGAGGGCGGTGGCGGCGGTCAGGCCGCCGATGCCGGCGCCGTGGACGAGGACGCGCAGGGGTGGGGTCATGGTGGTACTCCAGGATGGGGAAGGAGAGGGGAGAGTGCGGCGGGGGCGCGGGGGAAAGGTTTCAGCGGGCCGGGGTGCCGGTCGACAGCTCCATCAGGTGGTCGACCAGCGCGAGCAGCAGGTCCCGCCCGAAGGTCCGCACCCGCACGTCGCCGACCAGCATCGGCACCTGCGGGTCGAGGTCCAGCGCCGCCCTGACCTCCGCCACGGTGCGGGTGTTCTCGCCGTGGAAGCAGTTGATCGCGACCACGAACGGGATGCCCCGGCTCTCGAAGAAGTCGATCGAGGCGAAGCTGGTCTCCAGCCGGCGGGTGTCGGCGATCACGATGCCGCCGAGCGCCCCGTTCACCAGGTCGTTCCACATGAACCAGAAGCGCTCCTGGCCGGGCGTCCCGAACAGGTAGACCACCAGCTCCGGGCTGACCGTGATCCGCCCGAAGTCCAGGGCGACCGTGGTGGTCTCCTTCTGGTCCACCCCGGAGAGGTCGTCCACGCCCTCGCTGGCGCGGGTCAGGTACTCCTCGGTGCGCAGCGGCGCGACCTCGCTGACCGAGCCGACCAGGGTGGTCTTGCCCACCCCGAAGCCGCCGGCGATGAGGATCTTCAGGGCCGCGGGGGCCGCGGCGGTGATGGGGGACGGGGAGGAGGGGAGAGGTGCGGATGGTGCCATGGTTCAGAGCCTCCGGAGTCCTTCGCGTACGGCCGTCAGCAGCCCGAGGTCCAGGCCGCCGTCCCCCGAGGCCCGGGCCACCGAGATCGGGGCCCGGGCGAGCAGCAACCCCTGGGCGATCAGGTCGCCCAGGAGGATCTTGGTCACCGAGACCGGCAGGTTGAGCCCGGCCGCCACCTCGGCGACGGCGGCCGGCCGGCGGCACCGCTCCAGGATCAGGCGGTGCTCCGGCTGCAGCCCGCGGACACCGGACGACCGGGCGGCCAGCACCGGGTCCGCGAGTTCCTCCACCGTGGTCAGCAGCGTGATCAGGGTGAGGTGGTCGTGCTCGGGCGCCGTCCGGCCGCGGGTGATGGTGTACGGGCGCACCATCGTGCCCGCGCCGTAGTCGTCGTCCTCGTCCTCGTCGGGCAGCTCGCTCCAGTGCGGCCTCACCGCGGGCTCACCCCCGGTTCCTGGCGGCGAAGGCGTCGAACTCGCTGCGGACGGGGGTGCTGAGCTTCTGGCCGACCTGCTGGACCAGCTGGTGCATGGCCACCGACATCACCTCGGCGTCCACCTCCTGGTCGGCGACCACCGCCAGGTGGGTGCCCTGGGCGGCGGCGATGACGAACAGCCAGAGCTCGGCCAGCTCGATGATCACCTGGTGCACCGGGCCGCCGTCGAAGAGCTGGCCGATGCCCCGGGCGAGGCTCTGCTGGCCGGTGGCGACGGCGGCCAGGCGCTCGGCGTCGGCGCGGTCGATCGAGCGCGAGTGGCTGACCACCAGGCCGTCGTCGGAGAGCAGGACGGCGCTCCTGGTCCCGGGCACCGTGTCGACGAGTCCGTCCAGCAGCCAGTCGAGGTCCTGGTGGGTGGCGATGGTGCGGTTCATGACTGCTCTTCCGTCCTCGTGGTTCGGGGGTCCGCGGCCGGGAGCGCCCAGGGGGCGGCGCCCGGCGCGGTTGTCGGGGGGCCGGTGACGGCCGTGGGGGCGGCCGGGCCGGGCGGCAGGCCGCGCCGGGCCGCGGTGTGGTCCGCGGCGGTGGCGTCGGGGCCGTCGGCCGCGTCGGGGCCGGTGCCGCCGCCGGTGCCGCCGGTGTCGCCGAGGCCGCGGGCGGCCCTGGACTGGCGCTGGAAGGCGCCGACGGTGGCGCCCGAGCGGCGCGGCGGGCGCTGGAACGGGCCCGCGGCGGGGGCGCTCCCGGTGCCGCCGGGGGCCGCGCCGGCGGAGGCCGCGCCGCCGGGGTCCGCGGCGTAGGGGTTGCGGGCCGGCGGGGGGATGCGCAGCTCGGCGGCCAGGCTGGCCTGCCGGACCCGCTGCGGCAGCGGGGGCTGCGAGCCCGCCGGCGGCGCGGCCGGCGCGGGGGCCGGTCGGTCCGCCGGGCCGGTGCCGTCCTCGCGGCGCCGCTCGGCCAGCCGGTAGTGGTCGGCGGGCCGGTACTGCTCGTCGGCGTACGGGGCCTCGTCGGGCGTCACCGTCGCGTAGGCGATGTCCGGGTAGGCGGGGTCGTCGTACCCGGGCTGACCGGCCTGGGTGGGCCGGCCGGAGTGACCGGGCTGACCGGAGTGACCGGATTGGCCGGACTGGCCGGGCGGTGTGGGCTGGGCGGGCACGCCGTGCGCCGGGGAGCCGTACGCCGTGCCGCCGTAGCCGTAGGGGCCGGCGGGCGAGCCGTGCTCGACCGGCCGGCCGTGCTCGGAGAGCGGGTACAGGTAGCCGTCGGTGTCGCCGTGCGCGAAGCCGCCGCCGAAGCCCGCGGCGAAGTCGTCCTCGAAGTTGTCCGCGAAGTTGTCCGCGAAACCGTCCTCGACGCCGGTGCGGGCCGGGGCCCCGAACACCTCGTCGTCCGACGGCGGCACGTACTCGACGTGGGCGAAGGCCTGGGCCGGCGCCGGGTGGGTGCCCGGGGTGAACCAGTCCGCGCGGTCCGGGTCCGGCTCCGTCCCGGGTTCCCCCAGGGCCGCGCGCTCCTCCGCCTCGTCCACCGCGACGACCGGCGCGGACGCCGGGGCGGTCGCGGCCGAGGGCATCTCGGTCACCGAGGCGAGCGGCGCGGGCTCCTTGCGCTGATCGGGCCGCTGGCGCCGGGCGAGCGGGATCGGCGTGACCGCCGCGCCGTCCGGCAGGCCGGCGTCGCCGTCCAGCACGTACTCGCCGGGCACGAGCACGACCACCCTGGTCCCGCCGAAGGCGGACGGGCGGAACTCGATCTGCAGGCCGATCGCGGCCGCCAGCCGGCCCACCACGTGGAAGCCGAGGCGGATGTCGTCGCCGCGCGCCAGCATGTCCGTGCGCGGCGGGTCGTCGGCGAGCGCGGCGGCCATCAGCGCGTTGGCCGCGTCGTACTGCTCCAGGTCCATGCCGAGGCCGCGGTCCTCGATCTCGATGGCCAGCCCGCGCCCGACGACGGCTGCCCGCACGTCGACCGGCGTCGGGGGCTTCGAGAAGCTCGCCGCGTTCTCCATCAGCTCGGCGACCACGTGGGCGACCGGTCCGACCGCCCGCTCGGAGAGCCACGGGTGGCCCTCGACGTCCAGCACGATCCGGCGGTACTCCTGCACCTCGCCCTGCGCCGAGCGCAGCACGTCCAGCAGCGGCACCGGCTTGCGCCACTTACGCTGCGGCTGGCCGCCGGCCATGATGACCAGGTTCTCCTCGTAGCGGCGCAGGCGGGCCGTCAGGTGGTCGAGGTCGAACAGGCCCTCCAGCACCTCCGGGTCCTCGTGCCGCCGCTCCAGGGTGTCCAGCTTGCGCAGCTGCTGGCCGATCAGGAGCTGGGTGCGGCGGGCGATCCGCTGGAGCAGCCGCTCGAAGCCGCGGTGCTGCTCGGCCTGCCGGACGGCGGTCTCCAGCGCGGCGGTGCGGGCCAGGTTCATCGCCTGGCCGAGCTCGGCCAGCTCGTCGCCGCCGCGGGCGCGCGACCCGGCGGTGATCGCCCGGCTCTCCGCCTCGACGTCGACCTGCTCGCCGCGGGCGAGGCGTTCGACGACCTCGGGCAGGGTGCGCTCCAGCTCCTGCGCCTGGTGGTGCAGGTCCTTGATCCGCCGGCGCAGCGAGCGGGTCAGCCGCCAGCTGGCGACGATCACCGCGATCACCGCGATCAGGCCGATCACGGCGGTCAGCGCGACCCGGGTGAGCAGCGAGAGGAACGAGGCCTTGCCGACCACGACCACGCCGTCGGTGCGGGTCTCCATCAGCTTCACCAGCTGGGAGTTGACCTGGTCGACGGCCTGGCGCCACTGGTCCTGCAGCTGCGGCAGCCGGACGGTGCCGGTCGTGTCGGCGGTGGTCGGGCGGGTCAGCGCCTGCTCCACGGCGGCCTTGGCCTGCCAGGCGGTGCCGCCCATCAGCTCCGACCAGGCGCCCCGCTCGTCCTCCGGGAGGTAGGGGACGACCTGGACGGTGAAGAGGTGGTCCTGGGCGCCGATCGCCTGCTGGACCAGCTGGTACTCGGAGGCGCTGAGCCGGCCGGAGGGCCAGCCGCGGGCCAGGATCGCGTCCTCGCGGGCCAGCATCTCCTTCGCCCAGAAGGAGTTGACCAGGGTCTTGGAGATCCAGGTGACCTCGCCGTTGTCGCCGTGGCTGAGCGCGGTGAACAGCCGCAGGTCGACGGCGATCAGGTCGGTGTAGTACGCGTAGACCACCTGCTGCTCAGCGTCGCCCCGGTCGACGGCGGCCCGCTGGTCGCCCAGCTTCTCCATCGCGCTCCGGGCCTCGGCGACGGCGGTGAGCACCTCGGCGGGCGCGCTGTCGGCGGTCTCCCGGGAGAGCGCCTGGAACTTCTGCACGGCCTCGTCGGTGAGCCGGCGCTGCTTCTTCAGCTGCTCGGTGACGGTGCCGGGCCGGGCGAGCGCCTCGGCGCTGAGCCGGCGCTCCTCCTGGAGGTTGTAGTAGACGATGTTGGACGGCTGTCCCGCCTTCTGGGCCAGCAGTCCCTGGTCCGCCTGGCGCTGGAAGTCGAAGAAGGTCACACCGCTGGTGACCGCCCACAGGACGGCCATGGCGATGCTGGGGACGAGGGCGAGGACGAGCAGTGCCGTCCGCAGCGACAGGCGCGGACGACGCCTGCGGGGGGCCTTCGGCGTCGGGGGCCGCCGATTCGCACGCGCGCGCAGAGCTGACTCCTTGGGGCTGGCGGCCGGCCCGGGAGGGGCCGCACCGACCGGGGGCACGGGCTTTATGACGAGGCGATACTAGTCATACGGTGTGTTAGGAGTGAAAGCCCGTTCGATCTTCGGACGGTGCACACACAAGTCCTTGACATCGCCGGAGCGCGGAGTCCGCAGCTCCTCCGGGGCGTCGTCCGGGCCCGGCCCGGGGCGCTCCGCACCGGTCGCGCGCCCCCGGTCGCGCCCGTGGACGCCATGACAAGTCCCGGTGGGTGGAACGGGGTTGTCCCAACCCGCGGTTCACGGCTACGGTACCCGGCATCATGCAGACGTGGAGCCTTCTTCTCGGTGGCCGCAGCGGGGTCTGACAGACCGGCACCCCGCTGCGGGTCGCCGTGCTGCCGGTCGTCGTCCCCTCGACACCGAACCAGGGAAGGACGCCGCACCCCGTGCGCTCCACCGAATCCGCACAGAACGTCGAACCGTTCGCCACCCTCCGGACACCCGCCGGACCGGTCCCGGCCGACGCCCCCGCCTGGAACCCCCAACGCGGCAGCGCCATGCCGTTCCACCGCTACCGCCCCGCCCACGCCCGTGTCCCGCTGCCGCCCCTCGACGCGCTGCCCGGCGGCCGCCGGTGGCCCGCCCGGCGCATCGAACGGGCCCCGCTGTGGGTCCCGGTCGACCTGCGGGACGGCAACCAGGCGCTCGCCGAACCGATGGACCCGGCCCGCAAGCGCCGGATGTTCGACCTCTTCCTCGCGATGGGCTTCAAGGAGATCGAGGTCGGCTACCCCTCCGCCAGCCGCACCGACTTCGACTTCGTGCGCCACCTCGCCACCACCCCCGGCGCGGTGCCCGAGGACGTCACCGTCGTCGTCTTCACCGCCGCCCGCGCCGACCTGATCGACCGCACCTTCGAATCCGTCGAGGGCCTGCCCCGGGTCGTCGTCCACCTCTACACCGCCACCGCCCCCGTCTGGCGGCAACTCGTCCTCGGCCGCGACCGGGCCCAGGTGCGGGAGCTGGTCACCGCCGCCGCCGAACGGATGGCCCGCCTGGCGGGCGACCGCCCCGGACTGCGCTTCCAGTTCTCGCCCGAGGTCTTCAACCTGACCGAGCCGGACTACGTGCTGGAGCTGTGCGACGGCCTCACCGAACTGTGGGACGCGAGCCCGGACCGCCCGGTCGTCCACAACCTGCCCGCCACCGTCGAGATCGCCACCCCCAACGTCTACGCCGACCAGATCGAGTACTTGCACCGGCACCTCGCCCGGCGCGACGCGGTGATCCTCTCCGTCCACCCGCACAACGACCGCGGCACCGGCATCGCCTGCGCCGAACTCGCCCTGCTGGCCGGGGCCCAGCGTGTCGAGGGCTGCCTGTTCGGCAACGGCGAGCGCACCGGCAACGTCGACCTCGCGACCCTCGCGCTGAACCTCCACACCCAGGGCGTCGACCCGATGGTGGACTTCTCCGACATCGACGAGATCCGCCGCACCGTCGAGCACTGCAACCGGCTGCCCGTGCCCGAACGCCACCCCTACGTCGGCGACCTCGTCCACACCGCCTTCTCCGGCACCCACCAGGACGCCATCAAGAAGGGGTTCGCCCACCACGCCGCCACCGCCGCCCGCCTCGGCGTCCCCGAGCGGCAGGCGCCCTGGGACGTGCCCTACCTGCCGATCGACCCGGCGGACCTCGGGCGCGACTACGAGGCGGTGATCCGGGTCAACAGCCAGTCCGGCAAGGGCGGTATCGCCTATCTGCTGCAGACCGGGCACGGGCTGGAGCTGCCGCGCCGGCTGCAGATCGAGTTCTCCCGGGTCGTCCAGGAGTCCACGGACGACAGCGGGCGCGAGGTCACCGGCGAGGAGCTGTACGCGCTGTTCGCCGCCACCTACCTGGACGCGGCGCCGGCGGGTGTGGAGTGGCGGACCGGGGAGGCCGACGGGCGGCACCGGGCATCGCTCACGCTCGGCGGCGCCGTGCACCGGGGGGAGGGCAACGGCCCGCTGGCCGCCGTGGCGGCGGCGCTCGGCGCGGCCGGGCGGGCGGTGGACATCCTGCAGTTCACCGAGCACGCCGTGCGCACCGGACCAGACAGCGACGCCGTCGCCTACGTCGAGGCGCGGGTCGACGGGCAGGTGGTCTGGGGCGCCGGGCGGGACTCCTCGGTACTGGACGCCGGGATCCGGGCGGTCCTCAGCGCCGTCGCGCGGGCGGGCGTCGCGTCGACGGGTCCCGCGGCGGGGGTGGGGCAGGATGGGGCGATGACCAACGACACGTCCCTGCCCGACCGCAGCCGGGCGGTCGCCGACGCCCTCGCGGCGGCCGGGCTGCCCGGGGAGATCCGCGTCCTGCCCGACTCCGCCCGCACCGCCGCCGAGGCCGCCGCCGCCCTCGGCTGCGAGGTCGGCGCGATCGCCAACAGCCTGGTCTTCGTCTGCGACGGCGCGCCGCTGCTCGTCATGACCAGCGGCGCCCACCGCGTCGACACCGACCACCTCGCCCGCGTCCTGGGCACCGGCCCGGTCACCCGGGCGAGCGCCGCCCAGGTGCGCGAGGCCACCGGCCAGGCCATCGGCGGCGTCGCCCCCGTCGGCCACCCGGCGCCGCTGCGCACCGTCGTCGACACCGACCTGGCCGGCTACGACCTGCTGTGGGCCGCCGCCGGGCACCCGCACACCGTGGTGCCGATGACGTACGACGAGTTGCTGAAGCTGACCGGCGGCACGCCGTCGGCGGTGGTCCCGCCGCAGGAGTAGGGCGCCGCACCCGCGCCGCACCCGCGCCTCGCCCGCGGCGGAACCGCTGCGGACGGTGCCGGGACCGCCCGGGGGGCGGGCGGTCCCGACGCCGGTCACCCGATGCCGAACGCGGCCGCCCAGCGGGCGGTCCCGGACGGCAGCGGGTGGCGCTCCTGGTCCAGGCTCAGCGCCATCCACGCGTCGTCGGGCGCGTCGATCGTGAGCGTGATGCCGTGCTCCGAGGCCCGGCCGAAGCCGAACCGCGGGTAGTACGACGGGTACCCGAGCAGGATGACGTACCGCTCGCCGCGCGCGCGGGCGGCGTCCAGCACCGCCCGGACGGCGGCCGAGCCGGCGCCGCTGCGCTGGTGGTCGGGGTGCACCGACACCGGCCCCAGGGCGAGCGCCGGCACGTCGCCGATGAACGCGCGGGTGAGCACGACGTGGCCGACGGGGGAGCCGGTCGGGTCGTCGGCGTGGGAGACGACGACCGACAGGCCGTCGAGCCACCCCTCGTCGGCACGGAGCGCGTCGAGGACGTCGGCCTCGGCCGGCCGCCCGAAGGCGGCCAGCGTCAGCTCACGGACGGCCGGGACGTCCGCGGGGACCTCGGCGCGGGCGCGCCAGGAGGAGGAAGGGGAGGTGGAAGCGGAAGAAGACATGGGAGAACCCTTGAGAAGGGGCCCCGGAGCGAGAGGTGTCAGACCGGGACCCGGGAGGTGAGGACAGTCCGGGTGCCGCGCAGTGCCTGCGCAGCGGTTGTCTCCGCGACCACGATCCACCTTCCCTTTCTTCCGCTTGTTCCGTCTGTTCCGTTGACTTGTTCTGTTGACTTGATCCGGTGACTTGTTCCGTTCACCGTGACCAGCTCGACAGCCTGTTCGGCCCGCCTCGCCGAGGGACGGTAGCACGCGGTCCGCGACGGGGGCGAGGGGTTTTTCCGCTCAGCGCTGCCGGGAGGCGCGGGCGACCAGCAGCAGGGACAGGCCGCAGGCCGTGACCAGCAGCCAGCCCGGTCGGGAGGCGGCGGCCAGATCGCCCGCGGCCGGGCCGCCCGCAGCCAGGCCACCCGCAGCCAGGCCACCGGCGACGGCGATGCCGAGCGCCGAGCCGAGCTGACGGGCCGTCGAGGTGATCGCCCCCGCCACCCCCGCACGGTCCGCCGGCAGGCCGCCGACGGCGGTGTTGGTGATCGGCGCGTTGGCGAAGCCGAAGCCGGTGCCGAGCAGGAGGTTGGCGGCCAGCAGCACCGGCACGTCGGCCCCGCTCCCGTCCGGCAGGAAGGTGCGCACCAGCAGCAGCCCCCCGCCGGCCGCCGTGAACCAGGCCGCGAGCAGCAGCGGCCGGCGCGGCCCGCCCCGGCTCACCAGCACCCCCGAAAGCGGCGCGCACACCGTCGCCCCCACCGCCATCGGCAGCGAGGCCAGCCCGGCGGCGAGCGGCGTCCACCCCAGGGCGTGCTGCAACTGGAAGGTGGTCAGCAGCAGACTCACCGTCAGTGCCACGAACACCGCCACCGCGCCCAGGACGGCCGTGGTGAACGCCGGCCGCCGGAACAGCCCGAGGTCCATCAGCGGCTCGGCCCGGCGGTGCTCGGCACGGACGAACCCGGCGGTGGCCGCCACCGCCACCGCGTACCCGGCGAGCGCCCACGGCGAGGCCCAGCCGAGCCGCGGCCCCTCGATCAGCACGGCCACCGTCGCGGACACGGCCGCGGTGAGCAGGAGCTGGCCCGGCAGGTCGAGCCGGCGGGCGCGCGGCGCGCGGGACTCGGGCACGAACAGCACGCTCAGCACCACGGCCGCCACCACCACCGGGACGTTCACCCAGAACACCGACCGCCAGCCGAACGCCGCGACCAGCGCCCCGCCGGTCACCGGCCCCGCCGCCATGCTCAGCCCGAACACCGACGCCCACACCCCGATCGCGCGAGCCCGCTCCCGGGGGTCGGGCATGGCGTTCACCACGATCGCCAGTGCCACCGGGCTGAGCATCGACGCCCCCACGCCCTGGAGGGCGCGCGCCGCGACCAGCGCGCCCGTCGACGGCGCGAGCGCGCAGCCGAGCGAGGCGAGGCCGAAGATCAGCAGACCGCCCTGGAAGACCCTCCGGCGCCCGAAGCGGTCGGCGAGCGCGCCGGCCGTGATCAGCAGGCTGGCGAGGACGACCGTGTAGGCGTCCACGATCCACTCCAGGTCGCGGGTGCCCACCTCCAGGCCGCGCCCGATGGCGGGCAGGCCGACGTTGACGATGGTGGTGTCCAGGCCCACCAGGAACAGGCTCAGCGCGCAGACGGCGAGCACGGTCCAGCGCCGGCGGGCACCGAGGAGGGGCGGTGGCGGTGCTGCTGTCGCCGTGGTGGTGGAGCTGCTCATGGGCGGGGCCCGCCTTCCGGTCGGATCGTCTTACCGGTCGCCCATGCTGAGGTCCGGGCACGGGCCCGGCCCACCGTTCTTGCGAAAACCGCAAAGCGGCGGCCTGCGGGCAGAATCGTCCCCATGGACGCCGACCCCACCGCCAACGACGACGTCATGGAGCTCATCGCCGCCATCGGACCCCGGCTGCGCGCGCTGCGCCTCGGCCGCGGCCTCACCCTGGACGCCCTCGCCGCCGTCACCGGCATCTCCGTGAGCACCCTGTCCCGCCTGGAGTCCGGCCACCGCCGCCCCACCCTCGACCTGCTCATCCCGCTCGCCCGCGCCCACCGCGTCGCCCTGGACCACCTGATCGCCGCCCCCGCCACCGGCGACCCCCGTCTCCACCTCCGGCCCCGCCACCGCGACCCCGGCAGCGTCCTCCTCCCGCTCACCCAGTACCCGGGCCGGGTGCAGGTCTTCAAACAGGTCCTCGCCCCGCGCGAACCCCGGCTCGTCAGCCACGCCGGCTACGAGTGGCTCTACGTCCTCGCCGGCGACCTGCGCCTGCTCGTCGGCGGCCGCGACCTCACCCTCCACCCGGGCGAGGCCGCCGAGTTCGACACCGCCGAGCCGCACTGGTTCGGCCCCGCCGGCGCCGACGCCGTGGAGATCCTCCACCTCTACGGCCCCCACGGCGACCAGGCGGTGCTCCGCACCGGCCCCGCCCCGGTGTAGGCCCGCGGTCCCTCACCCGCCGGGCGCCACGCGCGGGAACCCGGGCCCGTCGCCCTCCCGCGCGTCGCTCAGTCGGCCGCTCGGTCGGCCGCTCGGTCGGCCGCCCGGTGCGCGACGCGGTGGGCGGGGTGCCGGGCGAGGGCCAGGGAGACGGCCTCCAGGGCGCTGGTGAAGGAGACCTCGCTCAGCACGCCCGGCGCGGCGACCTGATCGCCGACGAGGTAGACGCCGTCGCCGCGGTCGATCGCGGGGCGGTCGCGCCAGGAGGTGCCGGGCCGGTCCACGGCGCCGGTGCGGCCGGCGGCGACGGCGGCGCGGCGCCACACCAGGCGCTCCGACCAGCCCGGGAAGCCCAGGTCCAGCAGGTGCTCGGCCCTGGCCAGCCCGTCCTCCTTCGACTCCGCTGCGGACAGCGGGAGTTGGGCCTGGACGAGCTGCTCGCCGGCCGGGGCCAGACTGTCGTCCTGGGTGGTGAAGCGCTCCACCCAGCCGGTGCGGTCGAGGTCGGAGACGAAGAACGCGTCCCCGCGCCGCGAGCGCAGCGCCACGTCGAGCAGCAGCGTCCGTCCGCTCTCCCCGGTCAGGCCCGGGTCGCCCAGCAGTCGGCGCGCCGACTCCAGGGAGGTCGCGACGACGATCGGGTTGTTGGTCGGCGGCAGCGCCTCCAGCCGCGACCCGGTCTCGATCCGCACGCCCAACTCCTGGGCCCGCGCCGCCATCCGGTCGATCACCGACTGCCAGCCGCCCACCGGGTACACCGCCTCCGGCGGCAGGCTCGCGGCCCGGCGCAACCGCTCCTGGGTGAACGCCGCCGACAGCATCCCCGGGTCGTGGTGGAAGGTCGCGACGGCCGCGAAGTTGGCCGCGGCCCGGGCCGTCCGCTCGCCCGCCACCTCGCTCGCCCAGCCCAGGAAGGTCCGGCCGACCGGCGCGTCCCGGCGCGCCGCCAGCCGGGAGAGCGCCAGCGGCGGCAGCGCGTGCAGCCGGCCGTCGAGCAGGTAGCGGGTGCGCAGCAGCGCGCCGAGCGGGATCCGGGCGAGCGGCCCGACCAGCCCGCGCCGGCGCAGCCACGCCCAGTGCGGGCCGCGCCGGTAGAAGGCGTGCGGCCCCTCGTTGGCCCGGTACGGCGCCCGCGTGGTGCGGGCCCGGCCGCCGAGCCGCCGGTGCGCCTCGTGGAGCGTCACGTCGGCGCCGGCCTCGGCCGCCGAGATGGCCGCCGTCAGACCGCCGAAGCCCCCGCCGATGATGGTGATCCGCCGCGCCATGGGCCCGTCCTCCCTGGTGGTCCTCGTCCGGCCGGCCCGGGTCGCTCCCGGCGGTCGGCCGCTGTCGGGAGGGAGACGACGCGGGGCGCCCGGATGTGACAGGCCGTCGCAGGGGAGTTTCGCGGACGGGCGCCCGGCGCCGCCCGCGCGTTCGGGCCCGCCGGGGCGGCGCGCGTCCCCGCGGCGGGCGCCGGGCGGGTTCCCGTCGACTCTGCGCGAGGCGTTCTTGCGGGCCGGCGGGGGTGCGGGGCGGTGGAAGCGGTGGACGGCGGGGCTTCGGGGGCGGTCCGGGTGGCTGGTTTCCGACGGTCCGGTGGTGTGCGAACCGAACAACGGCCCGCGGCTGTCGGCCGCCGCTGCTAGACCGGAGGTGAGCCCGCCGGAGGTGAGCCCGCTGGAGGCGACCCGCTGGAGGCGGTCCGACCGGAGGCGGCCACCGGGGCGGCCATCGGGGCGGTCGTGGGAGGAGGCAGGTATGGCAGGTGGCGGCGAGTGGGGCCGGGTGCGCGCCCATCCTCGGCGCAGGCCCGGCTCGGGCGGGATCGGTGGGCGGCCGGGCTGCGCCGAGCCCGCCGCTACGGCGACGCCCTGATGGCGGCCCGATTCCGCAGGCCGCGCGGACCGGTGGAGCGGCTGGCGGCGGGGCTGGTCGCCGCGGCGGCGGCCGTCGCCGTACTCGGCGTCACCCAGGCGCTGCTGAAGTCCTGGGTCTTCCTCGCGGCCGTCGCGCTGCTCACGCTCGCGGGCGCCGTACGCGGCCCGCTGCCGGAGCGCACCCGCGCCGGACGGCCGGCGTCCGGCCTGCGCCTCAGCCTCGCCGAGGTGGACGCGATGGGCGACCAGGACTTCGGGTGCGCGCTGCGCGACCTGCTCGTCCGCGACGGCTGGACGGCGGACCGGGCCGGCCGGCAGGGCGGCCGGGCCGCCGACGTGACCGGCCACCACCCCCGGCACGGCCGGATCGTCCTCCAGGCCGAGCGCACCACCGTCGGCGCCGAGGTCGACGTGCAGGTGATGCACCGGGCCAAGGGGACGGCCGGCCCGGTGCACGGCGCCGACATCGCCGTGGTCGTCACCAACGGCGGCCTCACCCGCGACGCCATGGCCTGGGGCGACCAGTACGGCGTCCACTGGATCGACCGCGCCCGCCTGGAGAGCTGGGCCGCCGCCGGCCGGCCGCTGCACCACCTGCTGCCCCTGCCGCGCCGCCCGCTCGGATAGCGGGCGGGGCCGTTGCCGGAACCGGGACGGGCTGCTTCGATCGGTCGCATGGACCAGGACGCCAACCCCGAGATCGCCGCGACCCTGCGCCAGATCGGCCCCCGGCTGCGCCGCCTGCGCGAGCGCAAGGGCATGTCCCTGGCCGACCTCGGCCAGGCCACCGGCATCTCCAAGAGCACGCTGTCCCGGCTGGAGTCCGAGCAGCGCAAGCCCAGCCTGGAACTCCTGCTGCCCATCGCCGCCGCCCTCGCCGTCCCCCTGGACGAGATCGTCGCCGCTCCCCGCGTCCAGGACCCGCGCGTCCACCAGCACCCGGGCCGCGCCGACGGCCGCACCTTCGTCCCGCTCTCCCGTCACCGCACCGAACCCCGCGCGTTCAAGATCACCATCCCGGCAGCCCAGAACACCCCCTCGCTCGCCACCCACACCGGCCACGAATGGCTCTACGTCCTCTCCGGCCGCCTGCGCCTGCTGCTCGGCGAACACGACGTCGTCCTCGCCCCCGGCGAGGCGGCCGAGTTCGACTGCCAGAACCCGCACTGGTTCGGCTCCACGGGCACGGGTGACGTCGAAGTCCTCAGCCTCTTCGGCAAACAGGGCGAACGCCTCCACCTCCGCGCCCGCACCCGCCCGAAGGAGCCGAAGGAGTGGTGAGCCGCCACCCGCTGCCGCCACCCGCCCTGAGCTGAACCCGCGCGGAGTGGGAAGTCGGCGGGGTCGACTTCCTGCTCCATCCGGTGATGGGCGCCTCGCTGGGCCCGGTCGCTCCTTCCGCCTGAGCGCTGCGGCCTACCCGACCCGACCTGGCCTGTGCCGTGTTGTGGCTTGGCCCGCTGTCCGTGGCTCCGTGGAGTGGGAAGTCGGCGGGGTCGACTTCCTGCGCCGGGTCGAAGTGCGGGGTCGGCTCGACGGTGATGGGCCGGCCGCCGTTCTGGCGGCCGAGGCGCGGGCCGAGGGGGGGCTCGGTCGCCTGCTGGGGAAGATCGTCCCGATGGTGAGCTAAGTCCGGATTGGTCTGATTTTAACTCGTTTGGAATAATCCGACGCTCGGAATCCCCGTGATCACGGGGTTAAGCCGGTCGGCCGACATGCGCTCGCCCATTCGAGTGCAGAGGGTTGACCGGGAGTGACGGGCGGCGCCAGGCCGTCCGCGCGCACGAGGTCAGGAGGACCCGGATGGACAGGCGAGCAGTGGTCGGCGAATTCCTCGGAACGCTGTTGTTGGTGCTGCTGGCGGTGGGCGCCGCGGTGCTGGCCGGGGATGCCATCGGCTCGGTGGGCATCGCGCTCGCGTTCGGCTTCGTGCTGCTCGCGCTGGCGTACGCGATCGGCCCGATCTCGGGCTGCCACGTGAACCCGGCGGTGACGCTCGGTTTCCTGCTGGCCCGCCGGATCGACGGCCGCACGGCGGTGTCGTACTGGGTCGCGCAGGTGCTCGGCGGCATCGCGGGCGCGGCGCTGGTGCTGCTCCTCGCCAAGCAGGTCCCCGGCCTGGAGACCCACGGCAAGCTCGGCACCAACGGCTGGGGTGACCGCTCGCAGGTCCACATCAACGCCGGCGGCGCGTTCCTGACCGAGGTCGTGCTGACCTTCCTGCTGGTCTACGTGGTCCTCGCGGTCACCCACCGGCTCGCCGCCACCGGCTTCGACGGGCTGCCGATCGGCATGGCCCTGGTGGTCGTGCACCTGGTCGGCATCCCGCTCACCGGCACCTCGGTGAACCCGGCCCGCAGCTTCGGCCCGGCCCTGTTCGCGGGCGGACCGGCGCTGTCCCAGCTGTGGCTGTTCCTCCTCGCCCCGCTGGTCGGCGGCGCGCTGGCGGCCGGTGTGCACCTGCTCACCCACCCGCAGCCCAACCTCCCCGCCGCCGAGGCCCTCGCCACGGACGCCCGGGCCGCGGCGTAGCCGGCTCCGGGGGGTGTTTTCCCGGGGAGGGCCACTGATCGACGTCGAGCCGTTACAGTTCGGCGTCATGGAGGATGTGAGGACCACGGCCGCCCAGGGTTCCACCGGGCGGCTGGCCGGGAAGTCCTGTGTGGTCACCGGCGCCGCGAACGGGATCGGCCGCGCCGTCGCCGAACTCTTCGCCCGGGAGGGCGCGTCGGTGGTGGCCACCGACCTCGACGGTGACGGTCTGCGGCGGCTGGCCGAACAGCTGCCGCAGACCGTCACCACGGTCGTCGGGGACGTGTCGCGGGAGGAGGACGCCCGCCGGATGATCGCCGCCGCCGTCGAACGGCACGGGCGGCTGGACGTCCTGGTGGCCAACGCGGGGGTGATCCCGCTGATGGAGATCACCGAGGCGTCCGCCGAGGACTGGGACCAGGTGATGGCCGTCGACGGCCGCGGCATGTTCCTCACCTGCAAGTACGCGATCGAGGCGATGGCGCCGGTGGGTGGAGCGATCGTCTGCGTCTCGTCCATCTCCGGCGTCGCCGGGCAGCGCGGCCAGGCGGTCTACGGCCCTGCCAAGTTCGTCGCCTCCGGCCTCACCAAGCACCTCGCGGTGGAGTGGGCCGACCGGGGCATCCGGGTCAACGCCGTCGCCCCCGGCACGATCACCACCGAGCGGGTCGCCCGCCTGCGGGACGAACCCGGCGGGCCCGAGTACCTCGCCGCCATCGAGCAGCTCCACCCGATGCGCCGGCTCGGCTCACCGGCGGAGGTGGCCGCCGCCGTCCTCTTCCTCGCGTCCGACGAGGCCTCGTTCATCACCGGTGCCGTTCTCCCGGTGGACGGCGGCTACCTCGCCCAGTGACGGTGGCGGTCAGCGGCCCGGTGATGCCGGGGGAGTCGTCGCCGCGGTCTCGGTGAGGGCCGAGACGCCGTCCGCGCCGTGACCGGCCGCGACCGCCCGCTCGGTCAGGGCGAGGGCGGCGTCGAGCACGCCGGTGTCCAGGCGGTGGGCGCGGGCCGTGCGGGCGACGTGCGCCAGCCCGGCGGCGGCCGAGGCGACGGTGGCCCGCTCGCCCGGGTGCCGGCCGTCGTCCGCCCGGCGGGCCCAGTCGTCGATCAGCGCCGGCAGCATGCGCGGCAACCCCTGGGCGTACGGGGCGAATTCGGCGGCCGAGAGACCCTCGGCGCGGGCCAGGGCGAGGGCGTGCAGAAGGCCGTGCGCGGTGGTCCAGAACAGGTCGAGCAGCGCGGTGTCGTACGCGGCGGCCCGGCCGGGGTCGGCGCCGACGTGGTTCACCGTCCCGGCGAGCGCCGACAGTTCGGACCGGTGTGCGTCGAACACCGCCTCGTCGCCGCTGCACACGATCACCCCGGTGGGCCGGCCGATGGTCGGGGTGGGGCTGAGGATCGCGGCGTTGAGCACCCGCGCGCCGTGCCGGGCGGCCAGGGCGGCGCTCGCGCGTGCCTCGTCCGGGCCGACCGAGGTCGCGTTGACCAGCGTCCGGCCGTCCAGCGACCGGCCGGCGGCGTCGAGCACGGCCCGCGCGGCGTCGTCGTCGCGGACGCAGAGCAGGGTGAGCGGGGCGGCGGCGACGGCCTCGGCGGCGCTCGCGGCCGTCCGCACGCCGCGTTCGACGAGCTCGGCGTCCCGTCCGGGCGTGCGGTTCCACAGCGTCACCGGGTGCCCGGCGGCGAGCAGCGCGCCGGCCAGCGCCCGGCCCATCGGGCCGAGGCCGAGAACAGTAACGGGATTGGGGGGTGGGGGAGTTGAGTGGTCGGTGGGGTGCGATCGGTTCTCTGTCACGGCGGTTACGCTAGACCTTGACGTCGATGTCAGAGTCAAGCGGCTGAGTGCCGGTGGCACGGGTGACATGGGTGGCACGAGTGGCACGGTGACAGCGGGGGTGGCGGGCGTGCGGATCGGTGAACTGGCGCAGCGGACCGGGGTGAGCCCGCGGGCGCTGCGCTACTACGAGCAACAGGGCCTGCTCCACCCGGAGCGCCGGCCCAGCGGCTACCGCGAGTACGGCGAGCGGGACGTGCGCACCGTCCACGGCATCCGCACCCTCCTCGCGGCGGGCCTCCACTCGGCGGTGATCGGCGAACTGCTGTCCGGCCTGCCCCTGCCGGGCGAGCGCCCGCCCGGCCCGACCTGTCCCGAACTCCTGACCGGACTGGCCCGCGAGCGTGCCCGGATCACCGATGCGATCCGTGAACTCACCGAGGCGCGCGGCCTGTTGGACGAGATCATGGCCGCCGCAGCGCCCGGCGAGGTGATCAGCGCGCCGCGTCCGGCGCCGTTCTCGGCTCGCCGGGCTCCCCGGAGAAGCTGACCTCGCCCCGGTGCAGGACGTGCACGGCCGCCGCCCCGGTCAGCGTCGAGGGGAGGGTCTGCGTGGTCAGTACCACCGTCCGGCCGGTGGCGGCGGCCGAGGACAGCAGGTGCGAGTGCAGCCGGGCGGCGACGGCGGGGGCCAGCCCCCGGTCCGGCTCGTCGAGCAGGAGAAGTGTCGGAGAGGCGGTCAACGCACGTGCTACGGCGATGAGTTGCTGCTGACCGCCGGAGAGCGTGCCGGCCCGCCGGGGGAGCAGGGCGGCGAGTTCCGGGAACAGCTCCAGCGCCTCGCCGGCCGGGCCGCCCTGGCGGCGGGCGGAGCCGAGCGCGAGGTGCTCGGCGACGGTGAGCGACGGGAAGACGGCCCGCTCCGCCGGCACTAGCGCGAGCCCGAGCCGTACCCGCTGGTGCACGCCGAGCGCGGTGACGTCCCGCCCCCGCCACACCACCCGCCCGGCGGCCGGCCGCACCAGCCCGGCCAGCGCGTGCAGCACACTCGTGCGGCCCGACCCGTTGCGGCCGAGCAGCACGGTCACCCGCCCGGAGGGCACGGCCAGGTCCACCCCGTGCAGCGCCTCCAGCGGGCCGTACCGCACCCGCACGCCCCGCAGGGCCACTTCGACAGGCATGGGGCGGCCCTCCCGGGGTCGAGTACGGGTCGAGGGTTGGAAATTGGAAATCTGTCATCTGTTATCTGTTATCTGAAATCTGTCAGTTGTCAGTTGTCACCCGTTTCGCCCGCCCCGTCACCGCCCCCAGGCGCGGATCACCCGGGGGTCGGCCAGCACCGCCGTCGTCGGGCCGGCGGCGACCACCCGGCCGTCGGCCATCGCGTAGACGGTGTCGGCGAGCTCGGACACCAGGTCCGGGTCGTGCTCGACCAGCAGCAGAGCCATGCCGTCGTCGGCCAGCCCGCGCAGGACGGTGAGCAGCCGGGCGGTCTGCGCGGTGTCCAGGCCCGCCGCCGGCTCGTCCAACAGCAGCACGCGCGGCTCGCCCGCCAGCGCCCGCGCCAGTTCGACCAGCCGCAGCACGCCCGTCGGCTGTCCACCGGCCGGCTCCGCCGCCAGCGCGCCCAGCCCGAACACGGCGAGCGCCCGCGCCGTCCGGCCGTCCACCGCACCGGCCCGCTGCTCGGCCCCGACCCGCACGTTGTCCGCCACCGACAGCGTCGGGAACACGGCGATCTGCTGGAACGTCCGGGCCAGCCCGAGCCGCACCCGCTCGTGCACCGGCATCCGGGTGACGTCCCGCCCGCCGAGCAGCACCCGCCCCGCATCGGGGCGGACGGTACCGGCCAGGCAGTCGAACAACGTGCTCTTCCCCGCCCCGTTCGGCCCGATCAACGCCGTCACCCGCCCCGCCGCCGCGACCAGATCCACCCCCGCCACCGCCTCGATCCCCCCGTACCGCCGCACCACCCCACGCGCCGTCAGCCGTGCGGCGAGCGGGCGCGGCGGAGGGGCGGTGTGGTGGCGTCGGGTCATGGTGCGGCTCCCGGGGGCGTCTCGCCGTTGGTCGTTCGATGGGCGGTGATCAGAGCGCGCGGCCGTCTGCCGCTTGGGGGCAGACGGCTGGCACCGGGGTGGATCGGGTGGCGCCTCGGCATCGCCGTACCGTCCGTCTGATGCCGGGTACGGTCGTCTGCGCGGTGAGCGGGTGCGGTGGACCCCTCCACCGCACCCGCTCACGTCGCTCGTGGCCGATCGGCGCGCGTGCCCGCTGGGTCGACGGCGGGGGAGGGGTGTGGTGCCGCGATCCGGTCACGGTGCGGCTCCGATGGGTGGCTTGCTGCCGAGCCTTTGACGGGAGGTCAGCGCGCGGTCTCGTCGGCCGGCCGGCAGTGGGCGGGCTGCGGGGCGGCCCGGGGGCGGTGGGCGGCGTCGGGTCATGGTTCGGCCCTCCCGGGAGCCGTGCCGCTGGCCGGGCGGCGGGTGGTGACGAGGGTGCGGAGGTGGTGGCCGGTCGGGGTGAGGTGGGCGGTGGGGGTGGTCGGGGGCGGGGCGGGCGGCCGGGGGGTGGCGAGGTTGGCGAGGCCGCCGGGGAGGTGGCCGATGGCGGCTGCCAGGGCGCCGACGGCGACGGCGGACACACCCGCCGCCGTTCCCGCGTCCAGGCCGATGATCAGGGCGGCGGCCAGGATCGCGGCCAGGGCGCTGTCGGCACCCGCGACGACGACGGCCGCGAACCAGAGCAGGCCGAGGACCGGGTCGAAGGCCGCCGGATCGAAGGCGCGGCCGGCCATGCCCATCAGGCCGCCGCCGAGGGCCGCCAGCGCCGCGCCCGCCACGAAGGCGAACAGCTTGAGCCCCGGCACGTTGACGCCCGCCGCGGCGGCTCCGGGCTCGTGATCGCGCATCGCGCTCAGCGCCCGGCCGGTGCGACCGCCGTGCAGGGCCCGCACCACGACCGCGCCCAGGCCCAGCAGCAGCAGTTCGGCGACGTAGAAGGCGCGGTCGCCGGCCAGGAACGCGGGCCGGTCCAGGACCAGCCCGCTGGTGGCGTACGGCTGCTGGAAGACGAGGCGGCTCAGCGTCGTACCGACCGCGAAGGTCACCAGCGCCAGCGCCAGGCCGCGACGCCGGATGGCCGGCCAGCCGGTGAGCAGGCCGAGCGGCGCGGTGGCGAGCACGGCCAACAGCAGCGCGGGTGCGGCCGGCAGCGCGGGCAGGCCGGGGATCCGCCCGGACATCAGCAGCGCCGTCCCCAGCGCGCCCAGCCCCGCGTACCCGGCCTGGCCCAGCGAGATCTGCCCGCCGTAGCCGGTCACCACCACGATCGACAGCAGCACCAGCGCCAGCGCCGGCACCAGCAGCGCGCTGCGCAGGTCGTTGCCGCGGAAGCCGAGCGGCAGCAGGAGCAGCACCAGGCAGACCGCCCGCGCCGCCCAGGCGCCCCCGCCGCCCCGGGCCCGCACCGGCGGCGGGGAGGGACGGGCGGACGGTGGGCGGTCCCCGTCGGCGAGCCGGGGCCCGGCCAGCAGCGCGGCGGCCAGCAGCGCCACCACGAACAGGTTCGCCTGCACCGCCTGCACCAGCGGCAGCAGCTGCCCGTCCGGCCGGAACCGGGTCAGCTCCGCCTGGAGGACGCCCAGCCCGAGCCCGGTCACCACCGCGACCGGGATGCTCCGCAGCCGGGCCGCCACCGCGACGGCCATCGTCTCCATGACCAGCAGCGGCAGCCCGTACGGGTCGAGCAGCAGGTAGGGCGCGAGCGTGATCCCGACCAGCCCGGCGGTGAACGAGCCGAACGCCCACCCGGCCGCCGACACCCGGTCGGCGTCCACCCCGGCCAGCGCGGCGAGCCGCCGGTCGTCCACCACCGCCCGAAGCCGCAGGCCGAACGGCGTGAACCGGGTCGTCGCCCCGACCGCCAGGGCGAGCACGAGGATCGCGGCCAGCTGCGCCACCGTGTCCGGGCGCAGCGTGTGCCCGCCGGGCAGCGTGATCGGCGCCCCGCCGAACGGGGACGGCGCGCCGCCCACCGGCGCTGCGCCCCACACCAGCACCACCACCCCGATGAGCAGCACGAACACGCCGAGCCCGGCCACCATGGTCTCGGCCGGCCCGGCGCCGCGCCGTTGCAGCGGCCGGTACACCAGGACGTCCAGCAGCACCCCGAGCGCGGGCGCCACCAGCAGCAGGCAGCACGCCACGGCCGGCCAGAGCGGCCAGTCGCGCTCCACGACCAGGTCGCGCAGCAGGTAGGCGACGAGCATCGCCTGTGCGCCCTGGGCGAGGTTGAGCACGCCGGTGGCGCGGTGGCAGACGACCAGGCCGATGCCGCTGAGCGCGGCGGCGCTGCCGACGGTCAGGCCGGCGAGCGCGAGGTCGACGGTGAGGCCGGTCGACGCCAGGGCGTTCATCGGTCCGCCGCCTCAGCCGGTCGGCGGGCGCGGATCGCCTGGACGGGTGGTGGGGCCGGCGGGGGGCTCGTCGGCCTGCCACGGCCCGGGTCCCGGGTCGCAGAGGCGGCAGGGTGTGAGCCCCCGTTCCCGGACGGCGGAGGCGTCGACGGGTGCGGCGGCGGGTTTGCCCGCCACCAGCGGGCAGTCCGGGCGGTGGTAGAGCGTGCCGCCGGGCACGGCCAGCGGGGGACCGGGGGCGGCGGTCGCCGTGGGACCGGCGGGACCGGCGGGTTCGGCGGGTTCGGAGGGTTCCACCAGCAGGGCGTAAAGGTGCTCGATCCGGCGGTCCGTGGCAGTGGCGGCGGTGACCGCAGACGACCCCGGCGGCCCGGCGCGGGAGCGTCCGGACGGGCGCAGGGCGACCAGGACGACGCCCGCCACGATCAGCGCCGCGCCCGGGACCGTCGCCGAGGCCAGGTACGGGACCTGCTGCTCGACGAAGCGCTCGCCGGACACCCCGTACCAGCCCAGTACGCAGAGCACCGCGCCGACGGCGACGAGCGCCCATCCGGCCCAGCCGCCGCTCTCCCGCGCCGACCGCACGGCGCGCGCCGCCGCGGCCTTCGAGCGGTTCGCGGTGCTCTGCCGCCCGGATTGCGATTCGTCCATGGATCCGCCTTGATGGTGTCACTTGCGACGTTTCCAGGATCGGCCTGGAACAGCATCCGGAGCGGGGCGAACCGGCCCGCGCGGCGCCCGCCCGCTCCGGCCGTCGAGAGGAAGACCATGCACCTGAGGCAGAGCGGCCCCCGCCGGCTCGGCGGTCCGGTCCTGCGGTCGGCGGGCGTCCTGCTCGCACTGTTGTCGGCGGCCACGCTGGCGGCGTGCGGCGACGACGGTTCGGGATCCTCGACGGCCAGCCCGTCGCCGCCCGCCACGGCCACCGCCACAGTCACCGGGACGGCCACCGGGACGGCCACGGCGACCGGCACCGGGACGGCCACGGTCACCGGGACGGCGAGCCCGGGGGCGACCGGGCCCGCCGATCCCGCGGCGGCCACCACCGCGATCACCGACAACTGGCAGAAGTTCTTCGACCCCGGCACCCCGATCCCCGAGAAGGCCTCACTGCTCCAGAACGGTGACGTCCTGCTGCCCGTCCTGGAGGGCTTCACCCAGGACCCGCGGGTCGGCCAGGTCAAGGCGAGGGTGACGGACGTGGCGTTCACCTCCCCGACCGAGGCCACCGTCACCTACGAACTGTCCCTCGAAGGCAACGTGGTCGAGCCCGCCGCGACCGGGCAGGCAGTGCTGGACAACGGCGTCTGGAAGGTCTCCCGCTCGACCCTCTGCGCCCTGCTGGTCCAGGCGGCCGGTGCCACCGGCACCCCGATCCCCGGATGCAGCTGACCCCTCGCCCACGCGCCGTCGCCCCGGTCCTCGCGCTGCTCCTCGCACTGGCGCCGACCGGGGTGGCGGGTTGCGGGACGCGCCTGCCGGCGAGCGCCTTCGGTACCAGCACCGCCACCGCCACCGCCACCGCTGACGGCAGTGGCAACGGCAACGGCAATCCGGCCTCCGACACCGGCGTGACACCCACCGAGATCCGGATCGGCATCGTCACCTCGCTCACCAGCCCGGTCGGCAGCGAGGTGTTCAGTGGCCCGCGCTACGGCGCCCAGGCCTTCTTCCAGTCCCTCAACGACCACGGCGGCCTGCACGGCCGCACCGTCAAGCTCGTCACCTGCGACGACGGCGGCAGCGGCATCGGCAACCAGGACTGCGTGCACCGTCTGATCGACCAGTCGCACGTCTTCGCCTTCGTCTCCGGCAGCGTCCTCGACTACGCGGGCGCCCCCTACGTGAGCGGCAAGGCGGTGCCGGACGTCGGCGGCCAGCCGATCGGCACCGCCTACGACCGCTGGCCGCACCTGTACGGCGTCTACGGCAGCAGCGCGCCGCGCGACGGGCACGCCGTCGGCTGGAACGGCACGCTCTACCAGTCCACCGAGGTGTTCCGTTTCTTCAAGGAACGGCTGGGCGCGACCAGCGCCGCCGTGGTCGCCTACAACCAGGCCGACTCCGCCCGCTACGCCGCCCAGCTGCGCGCCGGCCTGGAGGCCGAGGGCTACCGGGTGCTCATGCAGACGGTGGACTTCGCGCTGCCGAACTTCCAGGCGGTGGCCGCCGCCGTCCGGGCGGACGGCTCGCAGCTGCTGTTCGACGCCATGGACACCCGGGGCAACGCCGCGCTCTGCCGCTCGCTGGACGAGGCCGGCGTGCGGGTCACCGCCAAGGTGACCAACGTGCAGAACTGGTCGGAGGCCGTGCGCACCGACTACCAGGCCTCGCCCGATTGCCGCAACGCGCTCTGGGCGACCTCCTCCTCACTCAACTACGAGGACGTCCGCCACCCGGCGGTGGGCGCCTTCCGGGCGGCGATGGCGCAGTACTACCCGGACCGCGAGCCGTTGCTGTCGGCCTGGGAACTGGAGGGCTGGGCGGGCGCGCAGTGGCTCACCGACGCGATGGAATCGTGCGGCGCGGAACTCACCCGGACCTGCGTCGAACGGTTCATGAACCGCCCCGAGCCCTACGACGCGCACGGTCTGCTGCTGCCCGCCTCCTTCGTCCCGCAGCCCCCGCCGAGCGGCCCCACCCGGGCCTGCCTGAACGCGGCCCGCTGGCAGGACTCCGCCCAGGGCGGGCGCGGGGGCTGGGTCACCCAGGTGGAGTCCATGACCACCACCTGCTTCGACGTGCCGCAGCTGCCGTACAAGCCGTGAGCCGCCCGGAGCCGTGTCAGAAGCGCTCCACGACGACCATGGCGGCGTCGTCGTCCAGCCTCCCGCCGACGTACGCGAGCAGGTCGCGGCGCAGGTGGTGCAGCAGGGCGGCCGGGGGCTCGCCGGCGTGGGCGGCGGTCAGGCCGGCGACCCGCTCGGGCAGGGGGTAGAACCGCCGTCCGGTGTCGCGGGCCTCGATCACGCCGTCGGTGTAGACCAGCAGCCGGTCGCCGGGCAGGAACGGGAACTCCACCACCTCGTACGGCCCCGGGGCCAGTTCGCCGAGGCCGAGCGGGGGCGCGGTGCGGCCCGGCTCCAGGGGGGTCACCCGGCCCCGCTCCCGGCCCCGGTCCTGGTCCTGCTCCCGGTCCCGGCCCTGCTCCCGGTCCCGCTCCTGGCTCCGGTGCAGGAGCAGCGGCGGCGGGTGGCCGCAGTCCACCAGCCGGACCACCGCCTCGTCGTCCGGGATGTCCAGGACCAGGGCGGTGATGAAGGATTCGCCGCTGTCGTCCTCGGCGGCGGTGGGAGCGGTCGGCGCCTCGCCGAGCGGCGGCGGACGCGGGACCTGCCGCAGCAGCGGCGGGAGCTGGAGCCGGGGCTGCTCCTGGAGGCGCGTCTGCTGGGCGCGCTGCTGCTCGGCGAGCTGGGCGAGGTCCCAGGCGATGCTGCCGTCGAGGTAGCCGACCAGGCCGGGCAGGTCGGCGTGCAGGTGAGCGGCGGCCCGGAAGGCGCCCAGCAGCAGGGCGGCGTCGCCGAGCGAGGACAGGCCCTTGCCCCGGACGTCGCCGATCAGCAGCCGGGTGCCGGTGGTGGTGCGGGCCGCCGCGTAGAGGTCGCCGCCGACCTGTGCCTCGGCCTCGGCGGCCAGGTAGACGGAGGCGAGGCGCAGCGGGCCGATCCGGTCGGGCAGCGGGCGCAGCAGGACGCGCTGCGCCGCCTCGGAGACGGAGCGGACCTGCGCGAGTTCGCGCTCGTGGCGGTCGCGCAGCACGCGCAGCCCGACGATGAGGGCCGAGACGGCGAGCAGGGCGCCGAGCTGGGTCTGGTGGTTGGTCGTGGTGACGCCGTCGCGCAGGATGCCGATGACGGTCAGTGCGGCGATGGCCAGCACGGCGACGGCGGCGGTGGTGCGGGGGCCGGCGACGGAGGCGGTCAGGGCCGGGGCGACGATCAGCAGCGGGCCCAGGTGGATGTCCGGCGGGGCGAGCACGTCGACCACCGTGATCAGGACGATCAGCGCGAGCGGGACCGCGGTCAGTGCCCGGCGGTCGGGCCGCCAGGAGCGCCGGCGGTCACGGGAACGCCGGTCGTCGGTGGGTCCCGCGCGGGGGTGCCGCTCGCGGGGAGGCTGCTGCCGAGGTGGCACCTCTCCTCTGTACACCGTCCGGGTGGTCCGCCGCACCCCGGGGCCGCCGGATGCCCGCGCGCCGGAGGTCGGCGGCCGGACGGGGGACGAACGGGCGGGGGCGGCCGGACAGGGAGCGAACGGACAGGGGGCGCCGGACGGGGAGCGAACGGACCGCGCCGGCGGCCGGTCAGCCCTCGGCGCCGTAGCGGGCCAGGTAGTCGGCGAACCGGGCGACGTCCTCGTCCGCCCAGTCGGTGAAGCGGGCGGTGAAGGAGAGCCGCCGCTGCTCGTTGGCCTCGCGCAGCAGGGTCAGCCCGGCGTCGGTGGCCAGCAGGATCTGCCCGCGCTGGTCCTCCGGGTCGGTCTCGCGGAGCAGCAGCCCGAGCTTCTCCAGGGCGGTGACCTGGCGGCTCACCGTCGACTTGTCGAGCATGAAGTGCGCGGCGATGTCGGCGGCCCGGCAGCCGCCGCGCTCGGTGATGAGGTCGAGGATGCTGTAGGTGACCAGCGAGAGGTCCGGGTGCAGCTGGGACGCCTTGTGGCGGGCGCGGCGGGCGAAGGCGGTCAGCTCGCGCTGGATGGTGGCGATCGACGTCTCGCGGTCGGGCACGGTGACCTACCTCCTCGGGGCCTCGGAATTTTGTTGCACTATACAACAACCTTGGACGCGGACGGGCGCCGGGCCTGCCAGGCGCGCGCGGCCGCGATCCGGCGGGTGGCGCTCGGGTGAGTGGCGAACAGTAGCTCAAGCACCCGGGGCGGGTCGACGTCGGAGACGTTGGTCAGCGCCAGCCTGCGCTGCATCGCGATGAACTGCTCGGGGTCCCCGGTCAGTTCGAGGGCGTGCCGGTCCGCGCGGGTCTCCACCGTGCGGCTCACCGCGCACTGCACCGGGCCGGACAGCGCGCCCAGCAGCGCGGCGAGCGCCGCCAGCAGCGGCATCGACCGGGGGTCGGCGGCGTCCGTCGCGCCGGCCGCCGACAGCAGCGCGTCCCAGCCCGACGCCACGCCCAGCAGTGCCACCACGGCGGCCGCGCCCACCGCGCCCAGCACCGTGCCGGTCAGCACGTCGCGGTGCTTGACGTGCCCCAGTTCGTGCGCCACCACCAGCTCCACCTCGCGCGGCTCGGCCGTCGACAGCAGCGTGTCGTACGCGACGATCCGCCGGGTCGCGCCCAGGCCCGACACGTACGCGTTCAGCGCCGTGGTGCGGCGCGAGGCGTCGGCCACCAGGACGTCCCGCACCCGCACGCCGTCCCGCTCGGCCAGGCCCAGCAGCGCCTCGCGCAGCGGGCCGGGCTCCATCGGGGTGAAGCGGTTGAACACCGGCTCGACGAGCAGGGGGTGGAGGAAGGAGAGGGCGGCGGTCAGCAGCGCGGCCGCGCCCGCCGCCGGCAGCCACCAGTGCTCCGGCGAGCGGTCGGTGAGCGCGTAGAGGCCGAACGCCAGCGGCAGGGCGAGGACCAGTGTCAGCGCCAGCACGCGCAGGGCGTCCACCGCCCAGCCGGTCCAGCCCTGGGTGACCAGGCCGAACCGGGCCCGCACCGATCGGGCGCCCGCCCCGAACGGCAGCTGCGCCAGCTGCCCGAGCAGCACCAGGGCGGCGGCCCCGGTGAGCACCTCCGCCGTCCGCGAGCCGCCGAACCAGCCGCCGACCGCCGACACCAGCCCCGCCCCGGCGGGCGTCAGTCCGAGCGCCAGGGTCAGTGCCAGGCCGGCGAGCCGTCCGCCGAGCGCCCACGGGAGCTGGGCGCGGCGCAGCGCGCGGCCGCGGGCGCGCTGGGCGGGGGTGAAGTCGGGCGAGGGGGCGTGGTGGGCGCCCGGAGTTGGGCTGACAGAATCTGTCATCTGTTATCCGTCATCTGAAATCTGTCAGCTGTCAACTGTCAGCTGTCAGGCGTCGACATCGATCGTCATTTTGTCCTTCGGTAGTCAGGATGTCACTCCTCGGCGGACCCGGTGGCACCGTGGGTGCCCGCGCGGAGCAACTGGTGGCCGAGGTCGACCAGGGCGCGGCCGACCGCGAAGTCGTCGCCCACCGCCGGCGCCGGGGCGTCGTGCGGATTGCGCCGGGCGAGGGCGTCGCTGTGCAGCACGTCGCCGTCGGCGTCCAGCACGGCGTGCACCCGGGTGGTGTCGCGGTCCTCGACGACGTGCAGGGTCAGCTGCCAGTCCTTGGTCCGGACGGCCGGCTCCCCGCTGTCGCCCTCCGTGTCCTCCGCTCCCGCTCCCGCCCCCGCGCCCGCCGCGAGCGGGGCGGGTGCCGCGGCCGTGCCGTCCGCACGGACGATCACCACCGGGCAGGACCCGTGCACGGCGCAGCGCGCGCTCACCGACCCCAGCAGCGTCCGGGCGAAGGTCCCGCGGCCCCGGCTGCCGAGCACCAGAAGGTCGGCGCCCTCGGCCGCCTCCAGCAGCACCTCGGCCGCGTGCCCCAGCACCAGGCTCTCCTCGACCGGTACCGGTCGCCGCTCGCCGATCACCTCGTCCACCTCGACGGTCAGCGTCCGGCGCGCCGACTGCTCGAAGCCGTCGTCCACCATCGGTGCGAACCAGCCGTACAGCGACGGGTACTCCCACGCGGCCACCGCGTGCACCGTCGCCCCGGTCAGCACCGCCTGTCCGACCGCCCAGCGCAGCGCCGCCTTCGAGGGCGCCGAGCCATCGATCCCGACCACGATCCGCCGCCCGGTGCCCGTGCTCCCGTAGCCGGCCATGGCCCACACCACCCGCCTGTCGTCACGGCCGCCGCGCTCCCACGAGGCCTCCACCTTTCCACGCTGCGCGCGACCCGGGCGCCGCGCCAGGGACGGGATGGCCAGGACCGGCCGCCGGCTTGGGACGGACCGGCCCGGAGCGCGCCGACGGGCCCGCCCCGGGAAGGCCTGCCGGGGTGGTCGAACGCCGGGCGACGAGCGGGTGTCGGTTGTGGAGGCGGGGCGAAGGGGGAGCGGGGGAGTGGCGTAGGCTGACCGCTCCTGGACCGACCTTGGGGGAACACACATGCGCCGTGGCGCGGCCGCCGTCGCACTGCTGCTCAGCCTGATGTCCGCGACCGCCTGCGGGCCGGACGACCCCGATCCGGCCACCGTCAAGGCCTCCAGGTCCGCCAAGGCGGCGGCCGACGCGGCTGCCGCGAAGGCCTCGCCGAACGCTTCCGACGGCTCCGGTGACCAGGCGTCCGGCGACGCGCCCCGCCCCGACGGCAGCATCACGGTGGCGTTCGCCGGGGACGTGCACTTCGAGGGCCGCACCGAGGCCCGGCTCGCCGTACAGCCGCCCGAGACCGCGCTCGGCCCGATCGCCAAGACCCTCTCCGCCGCCGACCTGGCCGTGCTCAACCTGGAGACCGCGATCACCGAACGCGGCGCCGCCGAACCGAAGACGTACACCTTCCGTACCTCGCCCAAGGCGCTCACCGCGCTGAAGGACTCCGGCGTCGACGTCGTCTCGCTCGCCAACAACCACGCCGTCGACTTCGGCGCGGACGGCCTCGCCGACACCCTGGCCGCGAAGGCCTCCTCGCCGGTTCCGGTCGTCGGTTTCGGCCGCAACTCCCAGGAGGCGTACGCCCCTTACGTCACCACCGTGCGCGGGGTGAAGGTCGCGGTGGTCGCGGCCAGCCAAGTCGAGGACCTCACCAACCAGAAGTGGCGGGCCGGCGCGAACAAGCCCGGCATCGCCTCGGCGCTGGACGCCGCCGCGCTGGTCAAGGCGGTCGGGGAGGCGAAGCGGCAGGCGCCGGTGGTGCTCGTCTACCTGCACTGGGGCGACGAGGGCAAGGCCTGCCCCACCGGCGCGCAGACCGCCATCGCCAAGAAGCTCGCCGCCGCGGGCGCGACCGCCGTGGTCGGCACGCACGCGCACACCATGGTCGGCTCCGGCATGCTCGGGGACACCTACATCGGGTACGGCTTCGGCAACTTCCTCTGGTACGGCACCTCCAACTACGCCAACTCCAACGAGACCGGGGTCACCACGCTGACCGTCAGCCCGGCCGGAAAGGTGCTCGGCGAGGCGTTCGTGCCGGCGACCATCGACGACAAGGGCGTGCCGGTGCCGCAGTCCGGTGCCACCGCGGCCGCCGCCCTCAAGCGCCGCGACGGCCTGCGCGGCTGCACCGGCCTCGCCCCCGCCCCGGGCGCCGCGCCCGCCTCCGGCGCTGCCTCCCCGAACGGCGCCGCCGCCTCCCCGCCCGCCTCCTCGACCGGCACCCCGCGGACCTCCCAGCCGTCGCAGTCCTCGCAGTCCTCGCAGTCCTCGCAGAATGCGCGGACCCCGGCCCCCGCCTCCACCCCCGCCGTTTCGCGCTGAGCAGGCGGGTGCGGGCAGTGGCGCAGTGGGAGGTGCACGGGCGGCGACAGGTGTACGGGTCGCCATGGGTGGAGCTCTGGCTGGACGATGTGGACATCCCCGGCGTCGGCCGGGTCGACCACCATGTGCTGCGGATGCCGAAGGAGTGCGCCAACGCGGTGGTGACGGACGGGGACGGGCGCTTCCTGCTGCTCCACCGGCACCGGTTCATCACCGGCCGGTGGGGTTGGGAGCTGCCTGCCGGGTGGGTGGAACCGGGCGAGGAGCCTGCGACGGCGGCTGCCCGCGAGATCGAGGAGGAGACCGGCTGGCGGCCGGGCGAGGTCGTGCCGCTGACGGGGTTCGACGCGATGTCGGGCATCTCCACGATGCACTTCCACTCCTTCCACGCCACCGGCGCGACGCGGATCGGCGAGCCGGTGGACCGGGCGGAGGCGAGCCGGGTGGAGTGGCTGACCGAGGGCGAGGTGGTGAAGCTGCTCACGGCGGGCGAGGTGGCCGACGGCGCCTCGCTCGCGGCGCTGTCCTACTTCCTGGGGCCGTACCGGCAGGCGGAGCGCGGCGGGGGCGAGCGGTGATCGAGGCGGAGCTGAAGGCGGTGGTACGCGAACCGGCGCGGTGCTGCGCCGGCTGGAGGGCGCGTACCGGCCGGGGCGCGTCGAAGCCCACCGGGACACCTACGACGACACGACGGACGGGCAAATCGCTGCCACCGACCGCGAGTTGCGCATCAGCGGGGTGACCGGCGCGGACGGCGGCCGGACGGCGCTGCTGACGCACAAGGACGCCCGGGCGGACGAGGCGTCGGGGACCGGGCCGGAGCACGAGACGCGGATGGCCGACGGCGAGGCCGCGCACGCGATCGTGCGCGGCCTCGGTCACCGGCCGGCCCTCTCCCTCGAGAAGCGCTGCCGCAACTACGCGTTCGAGCGCGACGGCCGCCCGGCGCTCGCCAGCCTGGTGCGGGTGTCGGAGCCCGAAGGGGTGTTCCCGGACGTCGGGACGGCCGAGGCGGACGGGCGCGAACTGCCTGCCGCGCTCGCCGCCGTCCGTGCCGTGCTGACCGGCCCCGGCGTACCGGGGGGGGGATCCGGCCACCGAGCTCCACACCGCGGCCGCCGCTGCGGAAAGAGGCCTGCAACACCGACCTTGACGGTCCGTCACTCCTTGTGGTCGGCCTCGCCGTGCTTCCAGTAGCCCTTGCTGTGGACGCGCTCGCGCGGCAGCGCCCAGTCGGTGAGCAGATGGCGGCGGACGGTCGCCACGGCGTGCGCCTCGCCCGCCAGCCAGGCCGTGGTGCCGTCCGGGACGTCGGTGGCGAGCAGGGCGTCGGCGAGCGTGCCGCCCTTCGGCAGGTCCGGGTGGCGGGTCAGCCAGTGGACGGTCAGGCCGGCGCGGTCGGGCAGCGGCAGGCCGGCCCCGGTGGCGTCGCCGACCTCGACGAACAGGGAGGCCGGGACGGCCGGCGGGAGGTCGTCGAGGATGCTGAGCGCGGCGGGCAGCGCGCTCTCGTCGGCGGCGAGCAGCGCGTGCCCGGCGCCCTCGAAGGAGGGCCGGCGGCCGCGCGGTCCGGCCAGCCGGGCCGCGTCGCCGGGGCGGGCGACCTCGGACCAGCGGGAGACCGGCCCGTTGCCGTGCAGCACGACGTCGATGTCGACCTCGCGCTCGGCGGGGCGGTGATGGCGGATGGTGTAGGCCCGGGAATGGCCCTCGGGAATCTCCAACTTGACCCACTGGGTGGGGTGTTCGATGGCGAGGGCGTCCAGGGTGGGACCGGTGAAGGTGAGCCGGACGAGGGCCGGGGTGAGCGGGGTGACGGCGACGACCTGCACGTCGAAGGTCGGTCGGGGGCGACGGAACACGGTGACTCCTGGCAGGGATCGGATGACGCCGGCGGCGGGCCCGGAGGTGAACACGGGCCGCGGGCGGCGCGGTTGGGAAAAGAGGGGTGTGTCAGCGGGGAAGGTGCTGGTCGAGCAGCGCGTCGACGAACGCGGCGTCCAGCGGGCGGCGCAGCACCAGGGCGCGGTGGTAGAGCGGGGCGAGCAGGGCGTCCAGCAGCACGGCGGCGGCGTCTTCGCCGGTGCCGGTGCCGGTGCCGGTGCCGGTGTCGCTGCCGGTGCTGTCGCCGTCGCCCGGGGTCGGGCCCAGGCAGGCGCGGGTGTGCGCGACGTCCCGGGCGCGCAGCTCGTCCAGGAACCCGCCGTGCAGCAACTCGGCGGTCCGGGCGTCCAGTTGGGCGTGCCCGAGGAGCGCCTGGAGGACCTGTCCGGCCGGGTCGGTGCCGAGGAAGACGGCGAACCGGTGGACGTAGGCGCGCAGGTCGGCCGGAGTGGAGGGCGTCTCCGAGGGCCAGGCCAGGGCGGTGCCGGCGTCCAGGACGAGGTTGTCGAAGAGGATGTCGACCTTGGACTTCCACCAGCGGTAGATGGTCTGCTTGGCGACCCCGGCGGCGGCCGCGATGCCCTCGATGGTGAGGCCCTCGAAGCCCTGCTCCACCAGGAGGTCGTCGGCGGCGTTCAGCACGGCCAGGCGCGCGGCCTCGCTGCGCCGTCCGCTGCCGCCGGAGGCGGCGGCCCCCTTGCCCTTGCCGTTCGCCGGGGTCACGGACGCGGAAGCGGGCGCGGCGGCGGTCGCACGGCGGCCGGCGGCGCGGCTTCCGGTGGCGGGGCGGGGCTGGGCGGCGGTGATGGCGTGCTGGTCCTTGTCCGGGGGCCGCTGGGGGCCGGGGGCGATCGTCGCGGACATCCTCTCACGCCTCCTCGGCGCGCGCGGCGGGCACCCGTTCCTCGTCGGCCGCCACCCGTCCCGCGCCGCCCGGACGCCGGACCAGCCCGGCCGCGATCACCAGCGCCAGCAGGGCGACCACGGCGCTGAAGACGACCCCGCCGGTCCGCAGATCGGTCGCCCGGACGAGCACGCCGACGCCGATCACCGGCAGCGAGAGCATGGTGAACAGCACCGCGAAGAAGGCGGAGACCGTCTCGCCGCGCTGGTGCGGCGCCACCCCTCCGTTGATGGTGCCCAGTCCGGTGCCGATGGCCGTGCCGGTGGCGAGCCCGTTGACGCAGGCGCCGAGCAGCAGCGGCGGCAGCGTCGCGCCGAGCAGCGCGCCGGCGATCAGCGCGGCGGCCAGCACCAGCCCGGCGCAGGCCAGCGGCAGCGCGCGGGCCGGCGGCAGCACCCGGACCAGCAGCTGTCCGAGGGCGGTGAACAGGAACGCCAGGGCGACGACGAAGCCGGTCAGCGCGTGGTGGCGCAGGTCGAGCACGGTGGCCAGGAAGAGCCCGCTGACCGCCGTCAGCACGCCGGTGACGGCGAATCCGGCGCCCCCGGCGAGCGCGGCGCGCAGGAAGGCGGGGCGGATCGCGGGCGGGATGCGCAGCGGTTGGAGGCGCAGCCGGAACCGGGAGGCGGCACGCACCTCGGCGGGCACCGTCTCGGGGACGGCGAGCAGGCCCAGCAGGGCGATGCCGATGAGGACGAGCGTCACCGTCCAGGGCAGCCGCAGCGGCGAGCCGGCCCACTCGGCGAGGATGCCGGCGAACAGGGTGCCGCCGGCCAGGCCGCCCATGTTGGCGGCGAGCGCCAGGGTCTGGGCGCGCAGGCGGCGTTCCGGCGGCGCGAGGTCGAGCAGGGCGGCGGTGGCGGCGCCGGTGACGAGGGCGGCGCCGAACCCGGACAGCACCCGGGCGGCGAGCAGCCAGGGCAGTGAGTCGGCTACCTCGAAGAGCCCGGCGGCGGCCGCGGCGAGCAGCAGGGCGGTCAGCATGACGGGACGGCGGCCGATCTGGTCGGAGAGGCGGCCGAGGGCGAGCAGTCCGGCGACGACACCGAGGGCGTAGACGGCGAAGATCACCGTGACGGTGAAGGTCGAGAAGCCGAAGGCGTGCTGGTAGAGGGGGTAGAGCGGGGTCGGGACGGTGGTGCCGGCCATGGTGACCCAGAAGGCGAGGGCGACGGCGGCCGGGGCGAGGGCGCCGCCGGAGGGCCGGGGCGGGGCGAGGGGCATGGGTGTTCCTCGGTGCGAGGTGGTGGGATCCGAAAAGTGGACGCAACGTTGCGTCTCGGTTCAACGATGCGGCGACCGTAACACTGGACGCAACGTTGCGTCTACATTCAAGCCCGGCGGCAGCCCGGCAGTGGCCCGGTGGCGGCCCGACCGTCCCGATGGCGGCCCGGCGGCAGTCCGGTCGGGGTCCGGTGGCAGCCCTGTGGCAGCCCGGCGGGCGCCCGATGCTCCGCCTCGGCGGGCGCACGCAGTTGACGACCCCGCAGGGGCCGCCGGGCCTTGCGCGACCTCTCGGCGGACCCGAACAGTTGTGTTAGGTTAGCCTTGCCTAATGTCGCTGGTCGGAGGGGATTTTCCTGTGCAGCAGTCCGAACTCGCCGGCGCCGTCGCGATCGTCACCGGCGCCGGGCAGGGCATCGGTGCGGCGGTGACGCGCGCGCTCGTCGACGCGGGCGCCGTCGTCGCGGCGGCCGACCGCAACCCCGGCCCGCTCGCCGCACTCGCGGACGAGCTGGCGGCGGGCCCGGGCGAGCGGGCCGCGAGCGGGCCCGTCCACCCCTACCTGCTGGACGTCGCCGACGCCGCCGCCGTCGAGTCCACCGTCGCCCTGATCGAGGATCAACTCGGCCCGGTCGGCATCCTGGTGAACGTCGCCGGAATACTGCGTGCCGCACCGGCCGTCGAGCTGAGCGACCAGGACTGGGCCGACACCTTCGCCGTCAACACCACCGGGGTCTTCCACCTGTCCCGCGCGGTCGGGCGGCGGATGGCCGGGCGCGGCGGCGGCGCCATCGTCACCGTCGGCTCCAACGCCGCCGGCGTGCCGCGCACCGGCATGTCCGCCTACGCGGCCTCCAAGGCGGCGGCCACCATGTTCACCCGCTGTCTCGGCCTGGAACTCGGCCGCTCCGGAGTGCGCTGCAACATCGTCTCGCCCGGCTCCACCGACACCGAGATGCAGCGCGCGCTGTGGAGCGACGACGCGGCCGCCGCCGAACAGCGCGTCATCGACGGCGACCTGGCCGGCTACCGGGTCGGCATCCCGCTCGGCCGGATCGCCCAACCCGCCGACATCGCCGAGGCGGTGGCCTTCCTGGTCTCCGACCGGGCCCGCCACATCACCATGCACGACCTCTACGTGGACGGCGGCGCCACCCTGCGCGCCTGACACCCCGGCAGTCCGGGCACCCGGACGACCGCGCGGGCCGCGACCGGGGACGAGCAGCGCCCCCACCCGCCGCCCCACCGGAGCCGCGCACCCCCACCGGGGAACGCGGGCCCGAACCACACCACCCGCCGGCCACCGCGACGAGCGAGGCCCGGCGACCACTCGCAGACTGGGAGAATCCAGGTGACCACGGTGCACCACGCCCCCGCCGGGACGGACCACACCGTCATCGGCGCGGCCAGCGGGCTGCTGGGCCAGTATCGGGCCGCGCCCGACGAGGCGTTCTTCGCCTCCCCGACCCGCACGCTGCTCGCCGAGGGCGTGCACGCCCGGGTGCCCCAGGACGGGCGCCCGCTGGTCGAGCGGGTCGCCGACACCCTCGCCCGGGCCCGCCGCGACGGCGTCGAACACCCGCTGGTGGTGGGCGCGGTGGCGTTCGACCACGACAGCCGCGCCGAACTCGCCGTCCCCGCCCGGCTGCGCACCTGCGGCGCCCTGCGCGACGACCCGCTGATCGCCCTGCCCGCCCCGGCCGCCGACCGGATCGACTGGAACGTCCGCCCGGTCCCCGCCCCCGAGGCCTACGGCAGCGGCGTCGCCGAGGCCGTCGACCGGCTCCGGGGCGGCGAGTTGAGCAAGGTGGTGCTCGCCCGCACCCTGGAGCTGCACGCCGACCGCCCGCTCGACCTGCCCGCGATCCTCCAGCGCCTCGCCCGCCGCGACCCCGGCGGCTACACCTTCGGCGTCCCGGCCGGCGGCGGCCGCACCCTGATCGGCGCCAGCCCCGAACTCCTCCTCTCGCGCCGCGGCACCGCCGTCGTCGCCAACCCGCTGGCCGGCTCGGTGCCGCGCAGCGCCGACCTCGGCGAGGACGTCCGGCGCGCCGCCGCGCTGCTGGAGTCCCCCAAGGACCTGCACGAGCACGCCTTCGTGGTGGACGCCATCCGCACCGCCCTCGCGCCCTACTGCCGCACCCTGGACGTGCCGGAGCGGCCCACCCTGGTGCGCACCGCCGCGATGTGGCACCTGGCCACCACCATCACCGCCGAGCTGGCCGACCCGGCGGTCTCCGCCCTGGAGCTGGCCGTCGCCCTGCACCCGACCCCGGCGGTCTGCGGCAGCCCGACGCCGCTCGCCCGCGAGGCGATCCGCGAGATCGAGCCGTTCGACCGGGGCCTGTACGCGGGCATGGTCGGCTGGGGCGACGCCGACGGCGACGGCGAGTGGGTGGTCACCCTGCGCTGCGCCGAGGCCGACGAGCGAACCCTGCGGGTGTTCGCGGGCGCGGGCGTGGTCGCCGAGTCCCGGCCGGAGGCCGAACTCGCGGAGACCAGTGCCAAGTTCCGCACCTTCCTGGACGCCGCGGGGGTTCCGCGGTGAGCGACCTGACCACCCCGGGGGAGACCGTGACCGAACCGCTCGACCTGGACCCGGCGGACCCGATGGAGCGGGTGCTCGCCGGATTCACCCCGTACCCGGCGGAGTTCGCCGAGCGCTACCGGGCCGCCGGCCACTGGCGCGGCGAGACCTTCGGCTCGATGCTGCGCGAGCGCGCCGCCGCCCACCCCGACCGGATCGCGATCGTCGACCCGGCCGGCGGCAGCGGCGAGGACCCGGCCCGCCGCTGGACGTACGCCGAACTCGACCGCCGGGCCGACCGGATGGCCGCCGGACTGCGCGCCCGCGGCATCCGCCGGGGCGAGCGCGTGGTGGTCCAGCTCCCCAACACCGCCGAGTTCTTCGAGGTGGTCTTCGGGCTCTTCCGGATCGGTGCGCTGCCGGTCTTCGCGCTGCCCGCGCACCGGTACACCGAGATCTCCTACTTCTGCGCCTTCACCGGCGCCGTCGGCTACGTCGTCCCGGCCGTCGAGGGCGGCTTCGACTACCGCGAACTCGCCACCCGGGTACGGGCGGAGACGCCGACGCTGCGGCACGTCCTGGTGGCCGGGGGCGACGCGGGCGAGCACACGCCGCTGGCCGACGTCCCGGTGGACCCCTCCGGCGCCGAGGGACCCGAACCGCAGCCCGGGGACGTCGCGTTCCTCCAGCTGTCCGGCGGCAGCACGGGCGTGCCCAAGCTCATCCCGCGCACCCACGACGACTACATCTACTCGCTGCGCGGCTCGGTCGGGCTCTGCGGCCAGGACGAGCGCAGCGTCTACCTCGTGGTGCTGCCCGCAGCCCACAACTTCCCGCTCAGCTCCCCGGGTTCGCTCGGCACGCTGTACGCGGGCGGCAAGGTGGTGCTCTGCCCGCAGCCCAGCCCCGAGACGGCGTTCCCGCTGATCGAGCGCGAGGGCGTGACCATCACCGGCCTGGTGCCGCCGCTGGCGCTGCTCTGGCTGGAGGCCGCCGAGCGGCGCCGGGCGGCCGGCGGTCCGACCGGGCTGGAGAGCCTGGAGGTGCTGCTGGTCGGCGGCGCCAAGTTCAGCGAGGAGGCCGCCCGGCGGGTGCGCCCGGTGCTGGGCTGCACCCTCCAGCAGGTGTTCGGGATGGCCGAGGGCCTGGTCAACTACACCCGGCTGGACGACCCGGAGGAGGTCGTCGTCACCACCCAGGGCCTTCCGATCTCCCCGGACGACGAGGTGCGGGTGGTCGACGACCAGGACCAGGACCTGCCCGACGGCGCCACCGGGCACCTGCTCACCCGCGGCCCGTACACGATCCGCGGCTACTGGAACGCGCCCGAGCACAACGCCGCCTCCTTCACCGCGGACGGCTTCTACCGCACCGGCGACCTGGTCCGGCGCACCGCCACCGGCCACCTGGTGGTCGAGGGCCGGGCCAAGGACCAGATCAACCGGGGCGGTGAGAAGGTCGCCGCCGAGGAGATCGAGAACCACCTGCTGGCCCACCCCGCCGTGCACGACGCGGCCGTGGTCTCGATGCCCGACCCCTACCTCGGCGAGCGCACCTGCGCCTACGTGGTGCTGCGCGAGGAGCACCGGGCGAAGCCGCCGAAGTCCATCGAGCTGAAGCGCTTCGTGCGCGGGCGCGGACTGGCCGACTTCAAGGTCCCGGACCGGGTGGAGTTCGTCGACGCCTTCCCCGCCACCGGCATCGGCAAGGTCAGCAAGAAGGACCTGCGCGCCGCCATAGCCGCCACCCTCACCACCCCCTGAACACCCCGAACTCCCTGACACGCTAAGGACGCACCGCCGTGGGCCTGCCCCGCATCCCCTCCTACCTGATGCCCGCCGTCGCCGAACTCCCGGCCAACCGGGTCGACTGGACGGTCGACCCGTCCCGGGCCGTGCTGCTGGTGCACGACCTGCAGAACCACTTCCTGAACGCCTTCGACACGACGGCCTCGCCGGTCACCGAGCTGTTCGCCAACATCAACCGGCTGCGCGCCTGGGCCGCCGAGCACGGCGTGCCGGTCGTCTACTCGGCGCAGCCCGGCGGGCAGAGCCCCGAACAGCGCGGCCTGCAGCAGGACTTCTGGGGCCCGGGCATCCCGGACGACCCGCACGCGGCGGCCGTCGCCGACGCCGTCGCCCCGGCCGAGGGCGACCGCCTGCTCACCAAGTGGAAGTACAGCGCCTTCGTCCGCACCGACCTGGACGAGCTGTTGCGCGAGCAGGGCCGCGACGAGCTGGTGATCACCGGCGTGTACGCGCACATCGGTGTGCAGGCCACCGCCTGCGACGCCTGGATGCGCGATGTGCGGGCCTTCGTGGTGGCCGACGCGGTCGCCGACTTCGGCGCGGACGAGCACCGCGCCGCGCTCACCTGGGTGGCCGGGCGCTGCGGCGTGGTCACCGCCACCGACGCCGTACTGGAAGGGAAGTGACGGGCATGGCCTTCACCGTGGAGCGGATCCGGGCCGAGGTCGCCGACCTGCTCGGCGAGGAGCCGGCGGACATCCCGCTGGACGAGAACCTGGCGGACTGGGGCCTGGACTCGGTGCGGCTGATGGCGTTGGCGGAGCGCTGGCGCTCCGAGGGCGCCGAGGTGGCCTTTCTGCAGTTGGCCGAGCGCCCGGCCGTCGAGGCCTGGGCCGAGCTGCTCGGCGCGTCCTGATGGAGCCGGGCACGGGGGCGGCCCGGCCCGCCGGGGACCGGCGGTGGCCGGCGACCACGGCGATCGGACCGTTCGAGGCGCAGGCCGCGCGGACGCCGGACGCCCCGGCGCTGCTTCCGGCGGGCGGGGCGGCGGTGGGCTACGGCGAGCTGAACGCCACGGCCAACCGGATGGCGCGCTGCCTGGCGGACCGCGGCGCCCGCCCCGGTACGGTCGTCGGCCTGGCGCTCACCCGCCCGGCCGACCTGGTGCCGGCGCTGCTGGCGGTGGCCAAGTCGGGCGCGGCGTACCTGCCGCTGGACCCGGACGACGCGCCTGGGCGGCTGGCCTGGCTGCTGGCCGACGCGGCGCCGGTCTGCGTGCTGGGGGAGGGGGTGCCGGCCGCCGAACGGCCGGCCGCCGCCGAACTGGCCGGGCGGGCGGTCACCGACCCGCCGCGCGCGCTCACCCCCCAGCACCCGCTCTGCCGGGCGTACGGCCCGGGCGGGCGGCCGGCCGGGGTGTGGACGACGCACGCCGAGGTGGACCGCAGGGTGCGCGAGCTGCAGGCCGCGTACGGACTGGGGCCCGGTGACCGGGTGCTCCAACTGGGGCTGCCGCTGTGGGAGTTCCTGTGGCCGCTGCGGACCGGGGCGGCGCTGGTGCTGGCCGATCCGGACCGGCCGGGCGAGGTGGGGGAGCTGGTGCGCGAGGCCGGTGTGACGGCGCTGCGCGCCGCACCCTCGGTGCTCGGCGAGCTGCTGCCCGAGCCGGGGCCGGTGCACCTGGTCCCGGAGCGCGGCTGACGGCCCGGGCCGCCGGCGGGCTGACGGCTGACAGCTGACAACTGACAGATTTCAGATAACAGATAACAGCTGACAGATTTTGAAATCTGTCAGCTGTTATCTGTCAGCCGTCAGCCGCCAGGCCTCAGCCCCCGGCCGGCACCTGCCGCGCCGCCGCGAAGTCCGCCGCCGTCCACGCCATCGCGACGGCGCCCTCCACGATCGCCCGGTCCGCCTCCGGCGAGACGGCGGCCTCGGCGAACGCCGCCTCGTGCGGCCCGCAGGCGCCGCCTGTGATGTCCAGTACCGGGTGGATGGCCGGCAGGGCGTGCGAGACGTTGCCCATGTCCGTGCAGGCGAACGGCCCGCTCTCGACCGGCTCGGGGCGGCCCGCCGCCGCCGCGTTGGCCCGCCACAGGGCGAGCAGCCCGGCGTCGCTGCGGAAGTCCAGGTAGTCCGGCTCGGGCCGGGTCAGCTCGACCTCGCACCCGGTGGCCAGCGCGCCCGCCCGGAAGCAGTCCTCGACCCGGGCGCGCAGCTCCGCGAGGTCCTCGGCCGCCGAGGCGCGGATCTCGTACTCGGCGGCGGCGCTGTCGGGGATCAGGTTGGGCGCCGTCCCCGCGGCCGTGGTGATGCCGTGCACCCGCCAGTGCGGCGGCAGTTGCTGGCGCAGCAGCCCGAGCGCGACCTGGGCGACGGTGAGCGCGTCGGCGGCGTTGCGGCCCTCGTGCGGGTTGAGGCTCGGGTGGGCGGCGCGCCCGGTGTAGCGGACGGAGAGGGTGCCGAGCGCGAAGGAGTGGAAGTCGGCGACCTCCACCGGGCAGGGGTGGACCATCATCGCGGCGTCCACGCCGTCGAAGGCGCCCGCGTCCAGCAGCAGCGCCTTTCCGGCCCCGCGCTCCTCGGCCGGCGCGCCGATCACCCGCACGGTGAGCCCGAGCCGCTCCGCGTACGGGGCGAGTCCGAGCGCGGCGCCGAGGCCGGCGGCGGCGATGAGGTTGTGGCCGCAGGCGTGGCCGAGGCCGGGCAGCGCGTCGTACTCGCAGACCACGGCGACGGTGACCGGCCCGGCGCCGAGGCGGGCGTCGAAGGCGGTGGGCAGGCCGTGCGCGCCCGGCGTGACGGCGAAGCCGTGGGCGCGCAGCAGTTCGGCGCACCACTCGGCGGCCCGGTGCTCCTCGAACGCGGTCTCCGGATGGGCGTGGATGCGGCGGCTGAGCGCGAGCAGCTCGTCCCGGTGGGCGAGGACGCGCTCGCGCACCGCCTCCTTCAGTCCGGGGTCGGCCAGGGGCGATGCGCTCGCGGCCGGCTCGCTCGCGTTCAGGGGGGACATCGGCGCCTCCGGGGGCGTCAGGGCCTGCCTCCCGGCAGGCTGTTGACCAGACGATATACAGATAGCTTAGGCTAACCTAAGTAGGCATTAGGCGTTCCGTTGCGCCGGACCCGAGGAGCTCTCAGAACCATGCGTCGCCACCAGGCCGCGTCCGACCCCGTCGCCGTCCCCGCCGCAGCCGACGTGCCGCTGCTCGCCACCCAGGCGGCGATCTGGTACGCCCAGGCGCTCGACCCCGACAGCCCGGTCTACAACACCGGCGACGCCGTCGAGATCACCGGCCCGCTCGACGCCGAGCTCTTCGAGACCGCCCTGCGCCGGGCCGTCGGCGAGGCCGACGCGCTCAGCGCCGTCGTCGTCACCGACGGCCGCGGCGAAGCCCCCCACCAGCGCCTCACCCCCGGCCGCGCCTGGCCCCTGCACCACCTCGACCTGCGCGCCGACGCCGACCCCGAGGCCACCGCCGAGGCCTGGATGCGCGCCGACCTCGCCCGCCCCGTCGACCTCGCCGAAGGCCCGCTCTTCACCCAGGCCCTCATCCGCCTCGCCGACGAACGCCACTGGTGGTACCAGCGCGTCCACCACCTCGCCGTCGACGCCTACGCCCTCACCCTGCTCACCGGCCGGGTCGCCGAGCTCTACACCGCGCTCACCACCGGCACCCGCCCCACCGACCGCACCTTCGCCACCCCCGCCGAGGTCGCCGCCGAGGAGGCCGCCTACCGGGCCGGCCACGAGCACGCCGCCGACCGGGAGTTCTGGCGCGAGCGGCTGACCGGCGCCGATGCCCCCGCCACCCTCCCCGGCGGCACCCCCGCCGGCCTCGCGGGCCTGCCCCGGCTCGCCGCCGAACTGCCCGCCGGCACCCTGCCCCGCCTGGAGGCCGCCGCCAAGGCCGCCCGCGCCACCTGGGCCGAACTCGTCATCGCCGCCACCGCCGGCTACCTGCACCGCCTCGCCGGCACCGAGGACGTCGTCCTCGGCCTGCCGCTCGCCAACCGCCGCGGCCCCGCCGCCCTGCGCACCCCCGTCGCGACCGCCAACGTCCTGCCGCTGCGCCTCGCCGTCCGGCCCCGTGACACCGCCGCCGAACTGCTGCGCCGCGTCGTCCTGGAGGTCCGCGACGTCCGCCGCCACCAGCGCTACCCGCTGGAGGACCTGCGCCGCGACCTCGCCCAGACCGGCACCCGCCGCGCCCTGTTCGGACCGATGGTCAACATCAAGGCCTTCGAGGGCGACCTCGACCTCGCCGGCCTGCCCGCCACCGTCCGCAACCTCGCCGCCGGCCCCGTCGACGACCTCGCGCTCGCCGTCTCGCCCGGCCCCGACGGCGCCCTGCGGATCGGCCTCGAAGCCCACCCCGACCAGTACGGCGCCGACGCCCTCGCCGCCCACCGCGACGGCCTGCTGCGCTACCTCGACGGCCTCGCCGCCCTGCTGCTCGACGACCCGCACACCCCGATCGCCCGGATCGACCTGCTCGACGAGGACGCGCTGCGCCGCGCCACCGCCGGCCGCACCGAACCCCCCGCCACCCGCACCGTGCCCGAGCTGCTCGCCGATCAGGCCGCCCGCACCCCGGACGCGGTCGCCCTGCGCAGCGGCGACACCACCCTCACCTTCACCGAACTCGACGCCGCCGCAACCCGATTGGCGCACCGGATCACCGCCCTCGGCGCCGGCGCCGGAACCCCCGTCGCCCTCGCCATGCCGCGCGGCGCCGACACCCTGGTCGCCATGTTCGCCGTGCTCAAGGCCGGCGGCGCCTGCCTCTCCCTCGACCTCGCCCACCCCCGGCAGCGCATCGCGGACATCCTCGACGACACCCGCCCCGTCTGCGCCGTCGGCACCGCCGAGGCCCTCGCCGCCCTCCCCGGCGCGGCCGAGCGCCCCGCCGTCGCCCTCGACGACCCCGCCGTGCGCGCCGACCTCGCCGCCCTCCCCGCCGAACCGCTGCCCGCGCCCGACCCCGCGCACACCGCCTACCTGCTGCACACCTCCGGCTCCACCGGCCGCCCCAAGGGCGTCGTCGTCACCCACGCCTCGCTCGCCAACCTGCACGCCGGCCACGGCGAGGACCACATCGCCCCCGCCGTCGCCCGCACCGGCCGCGAACGCCTGCGCATCGCCCACAGCGCCTCCTTCGCCTTCGACGCCTCCTGGGACCCGGTGCTGTGGATGCTCCACGGCCACGAACTCCACCTGCTCGACGACGACACCTACCGCGACCCGGCCGCCCTCGCCGCCCACGTCCACCGCGAGCGGATCGACTACCTTGACGTCACCCCCTCCTACCTCGACGTCCTGCTCGCCGAAGGCCTGCTCGCCGAGGACCGGCACCGCCCCGCCGTGATCGCCGTCGGCGGCGAGGCCACCCCCGACCCGCTCTGGCGCCGCCTCGCCGCCGCCGACGGCCTCACCCCCGTCAACCTCTACGGCCCCACCGAGACCACCGTCGACGCCTACTCCTGGACCCCCGGCCCCGACGGCACCCCCGTCGGCCGCGTCGTGCGCGGCTCGCGCGCCTACGTCCTCGACGGCTCGCTGCGCCCCGCCCCCGACGGCGCCACCGGCGAACTGTACGTCGCCGGCGCCTGCCTGGCCCGCGGCTACCTCGGCCGCCCCGACCTCACCGCCGAGCGCTTCCTCGCCGACCCCTACGGCCCGCCCGGCGGCCGGATGTACCGCACCGGCGACCTCGCCCGCCGCCGCCCCGACGGCACCCTGGAGTTCCTCGGCCGCGCCGACGACCAGGTGAAGATCCGCGGCTTCCGGATCGAGCCCGGCGAGATCGCCGCCGTCCTCGGTGAACTCCCCGGCGTCGACCGGGCCGTGGTCATCGCCCGCCCCGGCCCGAACGGCAAGCGGCTGCTCGGCTACGCCGTCCCCGCCGCCGGCGCCGCCCTCGACCCGGCCGCGCTGCGCACCGCCCTCGCCGCCCGGCTGCCCGAGCACATGGTGCCCGCCGCCGTCCTCGTCCTCGACGACCTGCCGCGCACCGGCAACGACAAGCTCGACCACCGCGCCCTGCCCGAGCCCGAAGCCGCCGAGCGGCAGAGCGGCGCCGCACCCGCCACCCCGCAGGAGGAGATCATCTGCGGGCTGTTCGCCGACCTCCTGGAGTGCGGCGAACTCCCCTCCCGAGACGCCGACTTCTTCGACCTCGGCGGCCACTCCCTGCTGGCCGGCCGACTCGCCGCCCGGCTGCGCGAGAGCCTCGGCGCGGCGATCGGCTTCGCCGACGTCTTCCACAACCCCACCCCGGCCGCCCTCGCCGCCCTGCTGCGCGAGCGCTCCGCCCCCGAGCCGCGCCCCGCCCTGGCTCCGGTCCGACGCACCGAACGGATGCCGCTCTCCCCGGCCCAGCGCGGCCTCTGGTTCCACTACCGGCTCGAAGGCCCCAGCCCCACCTACAACATTCCGCTCGCCCTCACCCTCACCGGCCCGCTCGACCGCGGCGCACTCGCGCTCGCCGTGGGCGACCTCGCGGCCCGCCACGAGACCCTGCGCACCGTCTACGGCGAGTCCGCCGACGGCGAGCCGTACCAGCGGATCCTGCCGCCCGGCCCGGTCGAGCTGCACCACGGCACCGGCCCGCTCGCCGACGCCGTCCGCCACGCCTTCGACCTCGGCGCCGAACCCCCGCTGCGGGCCACGCTGTTCGGGAACCCGGACGGCAGCCCGGAAGACGGGTCGGACGGCAGCCCTGACGGCGGGGCGGCGGACACCCACACCCTCCTCCTGCTGCTCCACCACATCGCCGGCGACGGCGCCTCCACCACCCCGCTGGCCCGCGACCTCGCCGCCGCCTACGGCGCCCGCCTCGCCGGCCACGCCCCCGAACTTCCACCGCTCGACGTCCAGTTCGCCGACCACGTGGACTGGCAGGCCCGGCTGCTCGGCACCGCCGACGAGCCCAGCCCGCTCGCCGTCCGCCAACTCGACCACTGGCGCAAGACCCTGGCGGGCCTGCCCGACCAGCTCGACCTGCCCACCGACCGCCCCCGACCCGCCGTCGCCGCCCACCACGGTGCCACCGTGCCGTTCCACCTGGACGCCGACGCCCACGCCGCGCTCGCCGCCCTCGCCCGCACGACCGGCGCCAGCGTGTTCACCGCCGTCCAGGCCGGCCTCGCCGCGCTGCTCACCCGGCACGGCTGCGGCACCGACATCCCCATCGGCACCCCCGTCGCCGGGCGCGACTCCGACGCGACCGCCGCCCTGGTCGGCTACTTCGTCAACTCCGTGGTCCTGCGCACCGAAACGTCCGGCGAACCCACCTTCCGCGACCTGCTCGGCCGCGCCCGCACCGCCGTGCTCGGCGCCCACGACCACGCCGACCTGCCCTTCGACCGCCTGGTCGAGGAGCTCAACCCGCCCCGCTCGCTCGCCCGCCACCCGCTGTTCCAGGTCATGCTCGCCTGGCAGTCCGTCCCCGACCGGGAGTTCGAGCTCGGCGGCGGCCTCACCGCCACCATCGCCGCGATCCCCTCCGGCACCGCCAAGTTCGACCTCACCCTCAACGCGGGCGAACTGCCCGAAGGCGGCATCGGCGGCTTCCTGGAGTACCGCACCGACCTCTTCGACGAGGCCACCGTCCAGGCGCTCTCCGAACGCCTCACCCGGCTGCTCACCGCCGCCGCCACCGCGCCCGACACCGCCATCGGCCGGCTCCCGCTGATCGGCGAGCAGGACCGGCATCGGGCCCTGGTCGAGTGGAACGGCGCCCCCGTCGCCTCCGTGCCCGGCGCCACCCTGCCCGAACTCTTCGAGGCCGCCGCCCTCGCCAACCCCGCTGCGGTCGCGGCGAGTTACGACGGCGAATCGCTCACCTACCGCGAACTCGCCGCCCGCGCCGACCGGCTGGCCCGCCTGCTGGCCGCCCGCGCCATCGGCCCCGGCACCATCGTCGCGCTCGCCCTGCCGCGCTCCCTCGACCTGGTCGTCGGGCTGCTCGCGGTCGCCAAGTCCGGCGCCGCCTACCTGCCGCTCGACCCCGAGTACCCGGCCGACCGGCTCGCCTACATGCTCGCCGACGCCGCCCCCGCCGCGCTGCTCACCGACGCCGCCACCGCGCCGCGCATGCCCGAGCACCAGGTGCCGCAACTCCTGGTCGACGGCGGCGAGTCGGACGCCTTCCCGGCCGTCCCGCTGGCCCAGCACGAGCGCACCCGGCCACTGCGCGCCGAGGACGCCGCCTACGTCATCTACACCTCCGGCTCCACCGGCCGCCCCAAGGGCGTGCCCGTCACCCACCACAACGTGGTCCGGCTCTTCTCCGCCACCGACCACTGGTTCGGATTCGGCGCGGACGACGCCTGGACGCTCTTCCACTCCTACGCCTTCGACTTCTCGGTCTGGGAGCTGTGGGGCGCCCTGCTGCACGGCGGCCGGCTCGTCGTCGTCCCGCACCTGGTCAGCCGCGACCCGGCGGCCTTCCTCGACCTGCTCGCCCGCGAGAAGGTGACCGTCCTCAACCAGACGCCGTCCGCCTTCTACCAGCTCAGCGCCGCCGACCGGGAGCGTCCCGGCAGCGATCTCGCCCTGCGCTACGTGGTGTTCGGCGGCGAGGCGCTCGAACTCGGCCGCCTCGACGACTGGTACGAGCGGCACGCCGACAACGCGCCCACCCTGGTCAACATGTACGGCATCACCGAGACGACCGTGCACGTCTCCTACATCGCCCTCGACCGGGCGAGCGCCGCCGCCGGCACCAGCAGCACCATCGGCGTCAACATCCCCGACCTGCGGGTCTACGTCCTCGACCGGTACCTCCAGCCCGTCCCGCCCGGTGTCACCGGCGAGATGTACGTGGCCGGCGCCGGCCTCGCCCGCGGCTACCTCGGCCGGCCCGCGCTCAGCTCCGAGCGCTTCGTCGCCGACCCCTACGCCGAGCTGTTCGGCGAGCGCGGCACCCGGATGTACCGCTCCGGCGACCTCGCCCGCCGCCGCGCCGACGGCGTCCTGGAGTACTTCGGCCGGGCCGACCAGCAGGTCAAGATCCGCGGCTTCCGGATCGAACTCGGCGAGATCGAGGCCGTGCTGGCCGCCCACCCGGCCGTCGCCGACGCCGCCGTGATCGTCCGCGAGGACGTGCCCGGCGACAAGCGCCTGGTCGGCTACGCCGTCCTCGCCCCCGGCTCGCAGCAGGTGGGCGCCGAGGAACTGCGCACCCGCGCCGCCGCCGACCTGCCCGTCCACATGGTCCCGTCCGCCGTCGTACTGCTGGACCGCCTGCCGCTGACCGCCAACGGCAAGCTCGACCGGCGAGCCCTGCCCGCCCCCGACGCCCCCGCGACCGGCGCCGGACGGCCCCCGCGCAACCCGCGCGAGCAGCAGCTCTGCGAGCTGTTCGCCGAGGTCCTGGGCGTTCCGGCGGTCGGCGTCGAGGACGACTTCTTCGCGCTCGGCGGCCACTCCCTGCTGGTCGTCCGGCTCGCCGGGCGGATCCGCGCCGTGCTCGGCCTGGAGGTCGGCATCGGCACGCTGTTCCAGGCTCCCACCGTCGCCGCACTGGACGCCGCGCTCGCCGCCGACACCCCCGGCGCCGACGCGCTGGACGTCCTGCTGCCGCTGCGGCCCACCGCCCCCGGCCGGCGCAACCCGCTGTTCGCCGTCCACCCGGCCGGCGGCCTCAGCTGGTGCTACACCGGACTGATCCGCAACCTTCCCGCCGACGTGCCGATCTACGGCCTCCAGGCGCAGGGCGTCGGCGCCGCCACCGCCGGCGAGCCGCTGCCCGCGACGATGGAGGAGCTGGCCGCGCACTACGTCGACCGGCTGCGCGAGGTCCAGCCCGAGGGCCCCTACCGGCTGCTCGGCTGGTCCACCGGCGGCATCATCGCCCACGCGATGGCCGCCCGGCTGCAGGAGCTCGGCTGCGCCGTCGAACTGCTGGCCGTGCTCGACGCCTACCCGGCCGAGGGCTTCCGCGACCTGCCCGTCCCGGACCAGGCCGAGGCCCTGGAGGCGCTGCTCACCATGGGCGGCTACGGGCCGGAGGACCTCGACGGCCGACCGCTCGAACTCGCCCACGTCACCGAGGTGCTGCGCCGTGAGGGCAGCCCGCTGGCGGGCCTGGACGACGCCACGGTGGAAGCGCTGAACCGGATCTACCTCCACATCAACCACCTGGTGCGCGGCTACGACCACCGCCGCTTGGAGGGCGACGTGCTGTTCTTCCGCGCCACCGTCGACACCATCGACGACACCCTGGTGCCCGAGCTGTGGACGCCGTACGTGGCCGGGCGGATCGAGAACACCAATGTCGCCTGCTCGCACAAGGACATGACGCTGCCCGAGCCGATCGCCCACATCGCGGGCGTCGTCGCGGAGCACCTCGCCGCGCTCGACTCCCGCTCTGACAACTGACAGCCGACAGCTGACAGATTTCGGACAACAGATAACGGATGACAGCTGACAGATTTTGAAATCTGTCAGCTGTCATCCGTCAGCCGCCACCCACCGACAACCGGATCGTCTGGAGAACCCACCCCATGAGTGACGCCCCCGCCAACCCCTTCGACGGCGACGGCGAGTTCCTCGCGCTCGTCAACGACCAGGGCCAGCACTCGCTCTGGCCGGCCTTCGCCGCCGTCCCGGCCGGCTGGACCGTCGCCCACGGGCCGTGCGAGCGCGCCGCCGCCCTCGACTGGATCACCGCCCACTGGACCGACCTCAACCCGGCCCGATGAGCCAGGCGGACACCCAGCCCGGCCCCGACCTCGGCAAGCCGGAAGCCCCGGCGCGCCCGCTGTTCGCCGGCCGCCTCGCCGTGGTGCTCGTCTACACGGCCGCGATGTGCATGAACGGCCTGGACTCGACGATCGTCAACCCGGCCCTGTTCACCATCGCCGGCGACTTCGGCCGCCCGGTCACCGCCGCCAACGCGGTGGAGACCGCCTTCCTGGTCGGCCTCGCCGTCGGCCTCCCGGTGGCCGGCTGGCTCGGCGACCGCTTCGGCGTGCGCCGGGTCTTCCTCGGCTCGCTCGCCGTCTTCACCCTCGCCAGCGCGCTGTGCGCGGCCGCCCCCGGCCTCGGCGCGCTCACCGCCGCCCGCGCGGTGCAGGGAGTGGCGGGCGGACTGCTCACCCCGGTCGGCATGACACTGCTGTTCCGGGCCTTCGAACCGCACGAGCGGGCCGGCCTCGGCAAGGTGCTGATCGTGCCGACCGCCCTGATGCCCGCGCTCGGCCCGCCGCTCGGCGGCTTCCTCACCGAACACCTCTCCTGGCACTGGCTGTTCCTGGTCAACGTGCCGATCGGGGTGGCGGCCGTGCTCACCGGCCTGTTCGGGCTGCGCGACCAGGAGGAGCCGCCGGCCGGCCGCTTCGACACCACCGGCTTCCTGCTCGCCACCCCCGGCCTCGGCCTGCTCACCTACGCGCTCGGATTCGGCCCCGCGCACGGTTGGGGCTCCCCGGCGGTGGTTGCGTCCGGGGTGCTCGGCACGCTGCTGCTCGGCCTCGCCGTCCGCCACCAACTGCGCGCCGAGGAACCGCTGGTGGACCTTCGGCTGCTCGCCGACCGGGCTTTCGGCGCGGCGAGCTGGCTGGCGCTGCTGACCGCCGCCGGACTGATGGGCGCGCTGTTCGCCTTCCCGCTGCTCTACCAGGCCGCGCTCGGCGCCTCGGCGCTGGACGCGGGCCTGAGCGTCTTCCCCGAGGCGATCGGCCTGATGGCCGCCTCGCAGGTGGTGGACCGGCTGCTTCCCCGGCTCGGCCCGCGCCTGCTCGCGCTGCCCGCCCTGCTGCTGGCGGCCGTGGTGCTGGCCGCGCTGGCCGTGCCCGGCGTGGGCGAGAACGCCTGGGCCGTGCGGGCGCTGATGTTCGGCGTCGGCCTGGTCCTGGGCACCGCCGTGCTGACCGTGCAGATCGCCGGGTTCGCGGACGTGCCGCCGCCCGCGATGGGCCGCGCGATGGGCCTGTTCACCATCGTCCGCACGCTCGGCGGCGCCTTCGGCATCGCCGGCGCTGCGGCCCTGATCGGCGCCCTCTCCGAGGACGGCGTCCACGGCACCGACCCGGCCCCCTACCGGTTCGCGCTGCTGGCCACGGCGGTGGCCGTCGCCCTCGGCGCCCTGGTCGCGACCCGCCTCCCGAAGGACCCGCCGGGCCCGCCGCCGATGGACTGACCCGCGCCGGACGCGCGACTGCCCGCCACCC